>JBFHQK010000132.1:0-7614 GCA_041592255.1 Fontimonas sp. | reverse complement strand
GGCGGCGGTGGCGCGCGTATCGGCCGCCTACCACTTCGATGCCGGGCTGGAGCAGGCGCGGCGCGGTCTGCGCAACATCAAGAATCACCTGATCGCCGATCCGCAGGCGCGCATCGTCGTCGTGGCCCTGGCGGAAGGCATCGACTTTCTGCTGCCCGGTGCCGAGACCGCGGGCGGCTATCCCTTCGCGCTGCTGGTCGAGGAACTACAGGCCAAGGGCGTGCAGTTCAAGGCGTGCAACAACACCCTGATCGCGCGCGAGCTGACGGCAGACCGGCTGCTGCCGGGCGTGAGCGTCGTCGACTCCGGGGTCGCCGAGCTGACGCGACTGCAGATTCACCAAGGCTTTGCCTACATCAAACCCTGAACAACGACAGATCATCGAGGCGCAGCGAGGAGAACATGATCCGAATCACAGGCGCGCTCTGGCTGGGCTCCGCGTTGGCGGTGGCGGCGCTGACTGTCGGCGCGCAAGCGCCGGACCCGGTGGCCGAGTACCGCGAGATGCTGGGCGACGACAATCCGGCGGTATTCTGGGAGCTGCGCGGCGAGGAGTTGTGGAAGACCCCGCGCGGCCCCAAGCGCGCCGATCTCAGCGGCTGCGACCTCGGCCTGGGCAAGGGCGTCATCGCCGGCGCCTATGCGCAGCTGCCGCGCTTTTTCGCGGATACCGGACGGGTGCAGGATCTGGAGTCGCGGATCGTGCATTGCATCGAGACCCTGCAGGGCATCCCGGCCGCTGAGACGCTCAAGGTGCGCTTCGGCAACGGCGATGACTACCGCTCGGAGATGGAAGCGCTGACGGCCTACGTCGTCGCTGCCTCGCGCGGGCACACGATGGCGGTGCCGTTTTCGCATCCGCAGGAAAAGGCCGCCTACGAGCTGGGGCGGAAGATCTTCTTCTATCGCGCGGGACCGCACGATTTCTCCTGCTCGACCTGCCATGGCACCAGCGGCAAGCGCATCCGCCTGCAGCAGATGCCGAACCTGACCGACGCGCAGGACGCGCGCGCGGCGTATACCGGCTGGCCGGCATACCGGATCTCGCAGGGCGAGCTGCGGACGATGGAATGGCGCCTCAACGACTGCTTCCGCCAGCAGCGCATGCCCGATCTGGTCTACGGCTCGGAGGTCGCGATTGCGCTGACGATGTTCCTGGCCAAGAGCGCGGACGGTGGCACGCTGGATGCGCCGGGTCTCAAGCGCTAGGCGCCTCGCAGGAGAGAATGTGATGAAACATCAAGCATGGGCCGGTGCACTGGCGCTGCTGCTGGGCCTGAGCGCGACGGCCGCCACCGCCGAGACGGCGCTGGTCGACGTTCTCAGGGCCTCGTTCAAGCCCAAGAACCAGGCCACGCTCGAGCGCCTCGATCAGGACCGCACCCAGCAGGCCTGCTCGACCGGACGACCGGTGTCGGGTGAAGCCGCAGTGCAGATCATCATGGACAGCCGCGACACGATCCGCGATCCGGCCGACGGACGCTATCTCGGCGACTGGAAAGCCGGCGAGATCGTCGCGCAGAACGGCAGGGGCAAGCAGTATTCGGACGATCCGGCCGAGCCGTCGGGCGGCAACTGCTACGCCTGCCACCAGCTCGCCCAGGCCGAAGTCGCCTACGGCACCATCGGGCCGAGCCTGATGCACTACGGCAAGCTGCGCGGCCGCGATGCGGCGATCCTCAAGTACACCTGGGGCAAGATTTACAACGCGCAGGCGTTCATGCCCTGCAGCCTGATGCCGCGCTTCGGCCATCAGCAGATCCTGGACGAGCAGCAGATGCGCGATGTGATGGCGTATCTGTTCGATCCCGAGTCTCCGGTCAATCAATGAGGCACGCACGATGAGCCTGAGCCGTCGCGAGTTTGTGCACCTGCTGGCCGCCGCGGCGGCATCACGTTTTGCGCTGCACGCGCCCGCGGCGCTGGCCGAAGGGGACGCCGCCGCGCTTTACGATCTGCCGGCGTTCGGCAACGTTTGCCTGCTGCACATGACCGACAGCCATGCCCAGCTGCTGCCGATCCATTACCGCGAACCCGGTGTCAATCTCGGATTTGGTGCCGGCTTGGGTGTGCCGCCGCATCTGGTCGGCGAGGCCTTGCTGCGCCACTACGGGGTCCGCGCCGGCACCCGCGCAGCCCATGCGCTGACTCACCTCGACTTTGTCCAGGCTGCGCGCACGTACGGCAAGGTCGGCGGGTATGCGCACCTGGCCACGCTGGTCAAGCGCATCCGCCGCGCGCGGGCGGGAAGCCTGCTGCTGGACGGCGGCGACACCTGGCAGGGCTCGGCGACCGCGCTGTGGACACGCGGCCAGGACATGGTCGACGCGCAGCTCGCACTGGGCGTGGATGTCATGACCGGGCACTGGGAGTTCACCCTGGGTGCCGAGCGCGTGCAGGAGATCGTCAACGGCCCGTTCAAGAACCGGATCGATTTCGTCGCCCACAACGTCAAGACCAACGATTTCGGCGACCCGGTGTTTCCGGCCTACGTGATCCGCCAGGTCAACGGCGTCGCGGTGGCGGTCATCGGCCAGTCGTTTCCCTATACCCCGATCGCCAATCCGCGCCATTTCATCCCGGACTGGAGCTTCGGGATCCAGGAAGACCATCTGCAGACTCAGGTCGACGCGGCGCGCCGCGAGGGCGCGGCGCTGGTGGTGCTGCTGTCGCACAACGGCATGGACGTGGATCTCAAGCTCGCCGGCCGCGTAAGTGGCCTGGATGCGATTCTGGGCGGGCACACGCACGATGCGATTCCAGAGCCGGTGGTCGTGCGCCACGACGGCGGGCAGACCCTGGTGGCCAATGTCGGCAGCAACGGCAAGTTTCTGGGCGTGCTTGACGTGGACGTGCGCGACGGCAAGCTCAAGGACTGGCGCTACCGCCTGGTGCCGGTGTTCGCCAACCTGCTGCCGCCGGATCCGGAGATGCAGGCGCTGATCGAGCGGCATCGTGCGCCCTACGCGCAGCGGCTGGCCGAACCCCTGGCGGTGACCGAGGGACTGCTGTACCGGCGCGGCAATTTCAACGGCAGCTTCGATCAGGTGATCGTCGATGCACTGATGGCGCAGACTGACGCGCAGATCGCGTTCTCGCCGGGCTTCCGCTGGGGCACGACCCTGCTGCCCGGCGATTCGATCACGATGGAGCGGCTGATGGATCAGACCGCGATCACCTATCCGGCGGTGACGCTCAATGCGCTCAGCGGGGTGCAGATCAAGGCGATTCTCGAAGACGTCGCCGACAACATCTTCAACGCCGACCCGTACTACCAGCAGGGCGGTGACATGGTGCGCGTCGGCGGGCTGCAGTACGCGCTCGAGCCGGCGGCGGCGTTTGGCAAGCGGATTCACGATCTGCGCCTCGACGGCAAGCCGCTGGACGCGGCCAAGCAGTACCGCGTTGCCGGCTGGGCCTCGGTGGCGCCCGACGTCAGCGGCGAGCCGGTGTGGGACGTCGTCGCGCGCCATCTGCGCGATCGCAAGACCCTTGCGCCGCCCCGTCTGAACTCGCCGCGGCTGATCGGCGTCGGCGCCAACCCGGGACGGGCGGAGGACGCATGAGGCGGCGGCTGTCCGGCCTGGTGCTGGGCGCCGCGCTGGCGGCGCAGGGCGCCGCTGCGGCCGTGCCCGCAGTGGAGCTGGTCAGCGAGCAGGTCGGGGCGCACAGCTATTACGTCCAGGGCAGCGCCGGTGCGGCAACGCACGAGAATCGCGGATTCAACGCCAACGCCGGCTTCGTGGTCACCTCCGAAGGGGTGGTGGTGTTCGATACGCTGGGCACGCCGGCGCTGGGGCGCGCGCTGCTGGCGGAGATCCGCCGGCGCACGCCCGCGCCGATCCGCATCGTCATTCTCAGCCACTACCACGCCGATCACGCCTACGGCATTCCGGCGCTGCGCGCCGAAGGCGCTGATGTCTGGATGCACCGCGACGCGCGCCACTATCTGGATTCGGCGCTGGCCGCTGAGCGCCTGGCGCAGCGCCGGGATGAACTCGGCGCGGACATCGACGCTGACTTCGTGCTGCCGCAGGCTGATCGCTGGCTCGATGGCGACCGCCGCTTCACGCTCGGCGGCGTGACCTTCGATCTGCGGCACGTCGGTCCGGCACACGCGCCTGACGACATGGCGCTGCTGGTCGTGCCCGATGGCGTGTTGTTCACCGGCGATATCGTTTTCGGCGGACGCATTCCGTTCCTGGGCGACGCCGACAGCAAGACCTGGCTGGCGGCGATGGACCGACTCGATGATCCGCGCGCCCGTGTGCTGGTTCCCGGTCATGGCCCGGCGGCGCACGACGCCGCGGCGGCCCTGCGGCTCACGCGCAGTTATCTGGCCGACCTGCGGCAGCAGATGCAGGCCGGGGTCGCCGCACTGCTGCCGTTCGAAGACGCCTACGCGCGCGGCGACTGGCGCGCCTGGCAGGAACTGCCGGCGTTTGCCGAGGCGCACCGTGCCAACGCCTACGCGGTGTATCTCGAGCTGGAACAGGAGAGCCTGCAGCGCCCATCCGGATAGGTCAGACTCCACCGGACGGGCGTGCGGCGAGAAGAAAACAGGAGGAGAGCACGCTGAGACCCCGATTACACACGCAGTCCCTGGTGCGCGGCGCCGTGCAGGCGTTCGCGCGGCCGGGCGTGCCTGCGTGCTCGCTGGATCGGGGTGCGGTTGCATGAGGCGGTAGGGCGTATCCGTTCATTGCCAGGGGATTCAAAGATGAAAAATGCTTCAGTGCAGTGGAGGGCCGCAGGGGGTGCGCGGCGGTCCTTGTGGAGGGTGGTCGCTGTGGGGTCACTGTTGCTGGCCGCCGCGCCGGCGTCGGCCACCAACGGTTATTTCGCCCATGGCTACAGTGCGTCGCAGCGCGCGCTCGGCGGAGCCGGTACGGCGCTGACCGAGGACGCGATGATCGTGACTATCAATCCGGCCGGCGCGGCCTGGGTCGGCGACCGCGTCGATGTCAGCGTGAGCGTGTTCGCGCCGATCCGCGACTACACCTCCGGTCCGGTCGGGCCCGGTGCGCAGAACAGCATCCTGCGCATCGAGGAAGCCAGGGTGCGCAGCGACAACGAGATGTACTACATCCCCGGCATCGCCTACAGCGCGCGCATCGACGAGGTGTCGAGCTGGGGGATTGCGATGTACGGCAACGGTGGCATGAACACCGAGTATCACGGCAATACCGCCCACTTTGCCGAAGGATTCTCGGTCGGACTGCCCGGGTTTCCCGTCGTCAATCTTGAGACGCAATGTCAGGGTTCGTTTGGCGGCGGCAGCCCGGTCGCCGGCGAAACCGATACCGGAAACTTCTGCGGTGACGACGATCCGACGGCGAGCGTCGATCTGATGCAGCTGTTCATCGTGCCGCATTACTCGCGCAAGCTTGGCGAACGCACTTCGGTGGGCATCGCGCCGGTGCTGGCCGGGCAGCGGTTCCGCGCCGACGGTCTGCGCGCATTTGCGCAGTTTTCGAACGCGCCGGACCGCGTCAGCGACAACGGCTATGACACGGCTTACGGCTACGGCGGTCGCATCGGCTTTCTGACCGGCGCGATTCCGGGCATCGGTCTGGGCGCTTCGTATCAGACGCGCATCCGCATGACCGAATTCGACAAGTACGCAGGGCTGTTCGCCGAGGAGGGCGGATTCGACATCCCGTCAACCTGGAACGTCGGCATCTCGGCGCACGTGAGCAACGATCTGCGCCTGGTGCTGGACTATCAGCGCATCAACTTCAGCGAAGTCCGCTCGGTCGGCAACCGTTTCGACACCAACGACTTCGTCAACAACTGCGCGCGGCCGCGATTGCTGGCCGGCCTTGGCTTTGGCGGCAGCACCGACCCGAGCCCGTCGTGCCTGGGTGCTGACACGGGGCCGGGTTTCGGCTGGCGTGATGTCACGACGTACAAGGCCGGTGTGCAGTACCGTTTTGCCGCCTTCAAGCTGCGCGCCGGCTACAGCCGATCGTCGGAGCAGCCGATTCCCAACGACCAGGTGCTGTTCAACATTCTCGCGCCGGCAGTCCCCGAGGAGCATTTCACCGCCGGCGTCAGCTATCAGTTCTCGAAGGCCGTCGGGTTTGACCTCGCGATGATGTACGCCAAGGCCAACCCCGTCACCGGCAAGAACGCGCTGAGCAACACCGAGGCGACCGCGATGGATCTGGTCAGTGGCGCCGAGACCAACCAGACCGCGTTTGGCGTCGACGACAACGACCAGGACATCTCGCTGGACATGCACCAGTGGGAAGTCACGGTCGGTTTCAGCTACCGCTTCGAGTGATGGTTCGCAGCAGGCTCACCCAACCCAGGAGGGGACTATGACCCGCATCATCCGATCGTGTGCACGGTTTCTCGCACTGCTGTGCGCCGCCGCTGCAGTGAACGCGCAGGCGCAGGCGCTGCAGCCCTATGTGCTCGCATACAGCGCCAACGCGCCGCTGCAGGAGTCCGTGCAGGCCGTGAAGGACAAGCTCGCCGGCGCCGGTTTCGACATCGTCGGCGACTACGCTCCCTACGCGGGCGCGCACGTCGTTGCGGTGACCAGCGCGGCATTGAAATCCGCCGCGGCTGCGGCCGACTACGGCGGCTTTGGCGCCGTCACGCATATCGGGCTGACCGATGCCGGCGGCCAGGTCCAGGTCAGCTATCTCAACCCGCACTATCTTGCCGCGGCCTACCGGCTGTCGGCGGATCTGTCCGCGGTTGCGGATCAGCTGGCGACGGCACTTGGGGCGCAGCAGGCGTTTGGCACCGAGAAGGGGCGCTCGGCCGATGAGCTCGGCAAGTACAACTACATGCTCGGAATGGAGCACTTCGACGATTTCTACAAGCTCGGCAGTCACAAGAGCTATGAGGACGCCGTCAACACCGTCTCCGCGAATCTGTCCCAGGGCGTGGGCGGTACGGCACTGGTCTACCGGCTGGAGGTGCCGGGCAAGCAGCAGACCGTGTTCGGCGTCTCGCGCGCCGGCGTTGGCGATCAGCGCGCCAACGACAAGCACATCATGGCGGACACCGTCGACAAGAACTTCGACATCAAGACCACCGCGTATCTGCCGTACCAGATCCTGGTCGACGGCAAGGATGTCGTTGCGATGCACATGCGCTTCCGCATGGCGGTGTGGCATCCGGATCTGACGATGGGAACCTTCGGCAAGCTGATGAGCAGTCCCGGCGCGATCCAGGAGCTGCTGGAAAAGGTGGCCGGCGGCAAGAAGGCGAGCTTCGAGTTCTAGTGCAGCGGCCGGCAAGGCCGGTGGAAGCCGAGCCCGTGCTTGCGCTTCCACCGGCGACAGCCGGTGCGCCGACGGCGGGTCAGTCGTCGGGCGGCAGCTTCGCGATCAGCGCCGACAGGCGCATCCAGAACAGTTCGTCGCTGCTGTAGCCGGTGATGCGGCTGATTTCCATGCCCTGGTCCGTCAGGACAAAGGTGGGGGCGGCGACGATGGGGGCTGCCGCGACGAACGCCGGCGGCAGCGGCGCGTCGAGCCGCAGTCGCCGCAGCGGTGCACGGCGACCTTCCTCGGTCAGCGCGTAGCGATCACCGACTTCGCGCTCGAACTGCAGGCAGGGGGCGCATTCGGGAAGCGTGAACATCCACAGCTCCGC
>JBFHQK010000131.1:0-7643 GCA_041592255.1 Fontimonas sp. | reverse complement strand
CGAAAAATGGGGCGGCCAGCGGCCGCCCCTTGTCGTTTAGCCGCGCCTCAGAACTGGATCTTCACGTAGGCGCGCGCCATGTCCTTGTCGCGATACAGGTTCGCGGCGCCGCCGCCGGTGTTCCAGGTGTAGCCGAGATAGAACGCCAGATTGGACTTGTAGCGCGTTTCCCACAGCAGGTCGGCGGTCTTGCGCCCGGCGATGAAGTTCTCGCCCGGCCCCGGCGCGGTGCCGTTGACGTCGTGCTTCCAGATGATCTGCGGCTGGAACGAGATGCCGGGGAACACGGACTCGTAGCGGATGATCGCGATCAGCACGTAGCCCCAGGAGAACTTGTCCGGGTACAGGTCGAGATTGGCCTGCGACGGGTTGAAGCGCAGGCCGTCGATGCCATACGAGCAGGACTGGCGCGCCTCACGCGTCACCGGATCGTAGGAGCAGGCCTGGCGCGAACGATCCGAGCCGGTGCCGTCGGCACCGGCGCTCGCATGCGAGTAGGTGCCGGCGGCCTCGAACTGCAGCAGGTCGAGCGGCGGCAGATCCGGCACCCAGGTGGCGCCGGCCTCGAACACGAACAGGATCTGGTCGGCCCCGATCGGATTGTCGGTGGCGCCCAGCACCTGGGTGCCGCCGAAATTGAACTGGTAGACGTCCATGCGCTCGTAGCCGCGCAGGTAGCTCGGATTGGCCGGCGTGTAGTCGATGAAGTCCGGATTCACCGCGCCGCGCGCCGCGGCGCTGGCGCGACGGTTCTGGCTGCCCAGCGTCGGCGGCTCGCAGGCGGCGTTCTCGCCGGCCTCGACGCCGCGATAGGGCGTGACGAAGGCCGGAAAGGCCCGTGCCGAGCCAGGTGCATGGCCGATCGCGAGATCGAAGGTGTCGCGGAAGCCGCCGGGCGTGCCGTTGGCGTCGACGACGAAGTCGCTGGGCGCGTACAGGCCTTCATTCCCGCCCACCGGCGTTGCCGTGTCGAAGCCGTTGTCGACATACGCGCCCAGACCCGCGGTGGTGCCGGCGCAGCCGTTTCCGGCCGGCAGCGGATTGAGCACGCGGCCGGCGCCGAACACCTGCTCGGCCAGCGCCAGCGCCGAGGCCAGCGCGCCGGCCGGCAGCGCACCGCGCTGCAGGTTGGGATCGTGGCAGCGCGACAGGGTCGGCCCGAAGGCCGCGAAGACCAGATCCTCGGTATCGACCTGCAGCGGCAGGTTCGGGCGGTACGCCACCTCGCCCTGGAACGACCAGCCGAACGCGGTGGTGTTGAAGCTGATGCCGTAGAGCTGGATGTCCTCCGGGTACTCGATCAGCAGCTTGACCGTATCCAGCGGCACCGCGTTGCTCTGCGCGTTGGCCGTATCGCCGCGTCCGGTGCCGTCATAGGTGACCGGCAGATCGTCGCAGGTGGCGAGGAAGCTGATCGGGTCGTACGCGTCGATGCCCAGATCGTTGCCCTCGCGGCGCGCGCAGCTGGCCACGGTGGAGAAGAAGCTCGCATACGGCAGACGCGAGTGGTAGTTCATGTAGAACAGACCGATCTCGGTGCCGTTGTTCAGCTCTTCGGCGTAATACTTCAGCGACACGCCGTACTGGCCGCTCGCGTCCGGCTCCAGATCGCGCAGGCGGTCGATCTTGGTCGTGGTGTTGGTGACGCCGGACAGCGGGTTGAACAGCGGGTCGCCGACCCCGTCCGGGTCTTCGGCGCCGCCGCCGAACTGGACGAAGGCGTAATCGACCGCGTTGTCGGTGCCGACCGTGTCGGACAGCTGCAGCATCGTGCCCGGTGCCGGCGCCTCGACGGGCAGCCACTCATATTGATAGAAGGCTTCGAAAGTGCCGTTGTAGAACGGCTCGAACGACGCCGACACCATGCCCACCGGCGTGAACACCTCCTCGACGAGGAAGCCGACGCGGTAGAAGTTGTTGGCGTTGATCGGGTTGGCCTGGTTGACCGAATTCAGCGCCAGCAGCGTCGATTCGCCCCAGTT
Source organism: Fontimonas sp. (assembly GCA_041592255.1). GTDB lineage: Bacteria > Pseudomonadota > Gammaproteobacteria > Nevskiales > Nevskiaceae > Solimonas. The sequence continues at coordinate 5,661 of JBFHQK010000131.1, read as the reverse complement.
GATCGTCTGCCGGCCGACCTTGAACGACAGTTCGCGCTCGCCCCACAGCGGCACGGTGCCGAAGAAATACGCGTCGAGCAGCTGCAGCTCGGTGCCGACCTGACTCAGCAGTGCGCCGCCGCTGCGGTCGCGGCGCACCGGTGCGCCGGGGCCATACTGACGCGCCCCGGTCGTCGTGTCGGTGGTGCCGACACTGTCACGGTTCTCGGCCGTGATCATGTTCGGGTGGTATTCCTCGAAACTGGTATTCACCCAGTCGTAGAAATACAGGCCTTTGACGAACAGACCGAAGTTGCCATGGGTCAGCGTCAGATCCTGCGTGATCTTGGCGATGCCGGAGGTCAGGTCGCCCTTGTCATAGTTCCAGTTGCCGTCGTCGTAGTTCGGACTGAACTGGCCCGGCGCGGCGGCAAGCGCGGCGCCGGGATGACCCTGATCCCGGAACAGGCCCTGGCAGGACTGGTTCAGCCCCGCGCAGACATCCGGGTTGATGTTTCCCTTGCTCAGGTAATCACTGTGCCGGTCCTGCGTGCGCACCGCCGCGCCGATCGTGATCGTGCTGTTGAGCACGCCCTCGATCGCCTCGTCGTCGCCCCACGGCAGACTGAAACTGATGGCGTGCGCCGCCGGCAGGTGCAGGATGCACGCCGCGACAGCGGCCGCACGTACGGCAGCGATGTGGCAATGATTTGCCAGCTTGGTCATTTTTCTCCCCCATGGGTTGCCGGCCGGCGTACGCGCGGCCGCCTCAACGGTCAGCGGGGCGGTTCAACGCCGCCCCGCATGAATCAAACCCTTGACCGGATTATGGAGGATTTCATCGGGCGCGCAACTGAGCGCTGGCGTGCACCAGCGTCGCCGTATATGCCTGCTGCGGCGCCTGTAGCACCTGCGCCGTTGCGCCGTGCTCGGTGACCCGGCCCGCCTGCATCACCAGCACCTGTTCGCACAGCTCGCCGACCACGGCAAGGTCGTGCGAAATCAGCAGCAGCGCCAGCCGCAACTCGCGCCGCAGCCGCAACAGCAGATCAAGCAGCTGCGCCTGCGTCGTGGCATCGAGCGCGGTGGTCGGCTCGTCGGCGACCAGCAACCGCGGACCGCAGGACAGCGCCATCGCAATCGCGACGCGCTGGCACAGACCGCCAGACAGCTCGTGCGGAAACTGCCGCAGGCGGCGCGCCGGGTCGCTCACCCGCACCGCGTCGAGCAGGCGGGCACTCTCGGCCAGCGCCGCCGCGCGCCCCATGCCGCGGTGCACTTCCAGCATCTCGCTCAGCTGCAGGCCGATCCGCAGATGCGGGTTGAGACTCGCCACCGGGTTCTGGAACACCGCGCCGATCTCGCGGCCCCGCAGGCGGTTGAGCTGGCGCTGACGCAATCCGATCAGCTCGTGGCCATCGAAGACGATACTGCCGTCGACATGCGCCGACGCCGGCGACAGGCCGAGAATCGCCAGCGCCGCCTGCGACTTGCCCGACCCGGACTCACCGACGATGCCCAGCGCCTCGCCGGGCGCCAGCACGAAATCCAGCCGGTCGACCACGCGGCGGTCGCCAAACGCGACGCTCAGGCCGCGAACCTCGAGCAGCGCGCTCATTCGCCGTCCAGCGCCTGACGCAGGCGATCGCCCAGCACGTTGAGACTCAGCAGCGTCAGCGCGAGGAAGGACGCCGGGAACAGCAGTGCCCACGGGGTGGCTTCCATCTCGCGTGCGCCGTCATTGATCAGCAGCCCCCAGCTGGTCGCCGGCTCCTGCACGCCGAGTCCGAGAAAGCTGAGGAAGGACTCGATCAGAATCACCTGCGGCACCGTCAGCGTGGCGTAGACGATCACCGGACCGAGCAGATGCGGCAGCAGATGGCGGCGGATCACCTGCAGGTCCGGCGCACCGCTGAGCTGTGCGGCCAGCACGAAACTGCGGCGGTGCAGGCTCAGGGTCTGTCCGCGCACGATGCGCGCCATATCGAGCCAGTTGACCAGGCCGATGGCGACGAAGACCAGCAGCAGCTGACGCCCGAACACCACCATCAGCAGAATCACGATGAACATGAACGGCAGCGCGTAGAGCACGTCGACCGCGCGCATCATCGCCTGATCGACACGGCCGCCGTAGTAGCCGGCGACCGCCCCCCAGGCGACGCCGATCAGCACCGACACCAGCGTCGCCGCCAGGCCGACCAGCAGCGAAGTACGACCGCCGACGAGCGTGCGCGCAAACACATCGCGGCCGAGACTGTCGGTGCCGAACCAGTGCGCCCCTTCAAGCGTCGGCGCGCTGCCCCACTCGGCGGCGAAGTCGATGAAGTCCGGCGCATAAGGGCTGAGCCACGGGCCCACCACGACCGCGAGCACGATCAGCGCGAGCAGCGACACGGCCACGCGCGCAGACAGCGGCAGGGTCCGGCCTGACAGGCTCATGGCTGGCGAACCCGCGGATCGAGCACGCCGTAGAGCAGATCGACGAGCAGGTTGAAGACGACAATCAGCGTGCCGTACAGCAGCACGACACCGAGCACGAGCGTGTAGTCGCGATTGAGCGCGCCCTGCACGAAATAGCGGCCGATTCCCGGAATGCCGAAGATCTGCTCGATGACCACCGAGCCGGTGACCAGGCCCGCCGCCGCCGGCCCCAAGTACGACACCACCGGCAGCAGCGCCGGGCGCAGCGCGTGCCGCATCAGCAGCACACGGGGCGGCAGCCCCTTGGCGCGCGCGGCCAGCATGAAGGGCGCCTGCAGCGCATCGATCAGCCCGCCCCGCATCAGCTGGGCGACATAGGCGGCCTGCGGCAGCGCCAGCGCCACCACCGGCAGGATCAGATCCGCGCCATGCCCGGCGCGCCAGCCACCCGCCGGCAGCCAGCCCAGGCTCACCGCGAACAGCAGGATCAGCAGCGGTGCGACGACGAAGTTGGGCACCGAGATGCCGGCCAGCGCGATCGTCATCAGCAGGCGATCCGGCCAGCGCTGGCGATTGGCGGCGGCACAGACGCCGGCCACGCCGCCGACGACCAGCGCCAGGATCAGCGCCAGCGAACCCAGCGCGGCGGAGGCCGGCAGACCGGCCACAATCAGCTCGCTCACGCGATAGCCGTCGTACTGGAGCGACGGCCCCAGATCGCCGCGCACGACGCCGCCGACATAGCGCAGATACTGACGCCAGAGCGGCTCGTCGAGGTGGAACTCGGCGGCGATCGCGGCTTCGATCTGCGGCTGCAGACTGCGCTCGCGGTCCAGCGGCCCGCCCGGCGCCGCGCGCATCAGAAAAAAGGCGAGGGTCAGCAGCACGAGCAGCGTGAGCAGACCGGAGAGCAGGCGCCGCAGCATGAATGCCATCAGCCCGCCTCGCCTGCGCGCGGGCCGCGCACACACCGGCGCCGCGCAACGGCGCTGTTCCTGGGACGGATACTGTTCACGGCTGCAACCGCAGATTCTTGCTGTAGTGGTAATCGAGCACGTTGTCGGTCCAGCCCTGCACGCGCGGGCTCACCAGGTGCTTGGAGACGTAGAAGTAAAGCGGAATCACCGGGGTTTCATCAAGCAGCAGCCGCTCGGCCTGCTGCAGGACGCCGGCGCGCAACGCCGGATCAGCGCTGCCTTCCGCCTGCGCCAGCAGCCCGTCGTAGGCCTCATCGCGCCAGCCGCTGTCGTTCTTGCCGTGCGCGCTGTGCAACAGGCCGAGGAAGCTCGACGGATCGTCGAAGTCCGCCATCCATGCGGCGCGGTAGACCTGCGTGTCGCGGCGCATCCGCCGCGTGTGCAGGAACACCTTGAATTCCTGATTGACCAGCCGCGCCCGCACCCCCAGCGTCTGCTTCCACATCGCCGCGACCACGGTCGCCAGCCGTCGATGGCTGTCGTGGGTGTTGTAGTGGATCTCGGTATCGAGCGGGCTGTGCTCGGAATACCCGGCCTCGCGATACAGGCGTTGCGCCTCGGCGACCCGGCGCGGATAGGGCCACTGCGCCCACTCCGGCGCCTGCTGGACATGGCCGGCGGTCCCCGGCGGCACCCAGCTGTACGCCGGCAGCGCCAGACCCTGCAGCACCTTGTCGGCGATCAGCTCGCGATCGATCACCATGCTCAGCGCGCGGCGCAGCGCCGCCTGCTGCGCAAACGGTGGGCGGGTCAGGTTCAGACCGTAGAAATAGACGCCCAGATAGGGGGCGATGCGCAGCTGCTGCGGATAGTCGCGGCGGATCCGCGCCGCCTCGACCGGCGGGATCTCGGCGGTCACGTCGAGCTCGCCAGCCCGATAGCGCTTGAATTCGGAACTGATGTCCTCGGTCGCCACGTAGCGCACGCGCGCGATCGAGACACTGGCGGCATCGTGGTAGTGCGCGTTGCGCACCAGCTCGACATGCGAATGCACGACCCAGTCCGCCAGCCGGTAGGCGCCGTTGCTGACCAGGCGGCCTGGATGCGCGAAGCGCTCCCCGCGCGCCGGCAGGCTCGGGCGGTGCACCGGAAAGGTCGAGGGATGCGACAGCAAGCCAGGCAGGTATGGCGCTGCCGTATCGAGCTCGATCAGCAAGGTGCGCGCATCGAGCGCGTGCACGCCCAGCGCCTGCGGATCCAGCGTGCCGTCGAGGATGCCGGCGGCATTGCGCAAGGGTCGCAGCAGCTGCGCAAAGCGCGATCCGGTGGCGGGCGTGACACTGCGACGCAGCGAGAACGCGAAGTCCTCCGCCGTCAGCGGATCGCCGTTGGACCAGCGCAGATCGTCGCGCAGCGCGAAGCGGCAACTCAGGCCATCGGCGCTGCAGTCCCAGGACTGCGCCGCGCCCGGCACCGCGCGCCCGTCGGCGGCGATCGTGGTCAGGCCCTCGTACAGATCGCGCAGGACATTGCCGGCGCTGACGCCCTCGGCGCGGTGCGGGTCGAGCGTTTCGGGTTCCGGGCCGTTGCCGATGCGCAGGACTTCGTCGGCGCCTGCGGCAGGCAGCGCCAGCAGACACACCGCGATCGCCAACAGGACTGCGGGACGACGCGACATGGCGCGCTAGGCCTGACGCCGCCGGGACGCCACGGTCACCAGCGTCACGCCGCCCAGCACCACCACGGTACCCGCGATCTGCGGCACGGTCATGACCTCGTCGAGCAGCCACCAGCCGAGCAGCACCGCGATCGCGGGATTCACGTAAGCGTAGGTGCCCAGCTGCGCCGGCGTGACTTCGTGCACGAGCCAGAAATAGGCGCCATAGGCCACGCACGAACCAAACAGCGCCAGATACAGCAGCGCCGCCAGCGATTCCGGCGTCGGCTGCCAGTCGCGCGCTTCGCCCAGCGCCAGCCCCAAGGCCGTCATCAGCACACCGGTGATCAGCATCTGCAAGGCCGCCACCATCAGCGGCGAGCAGGTCAGCGGGTTACGCCGTGACAGCACCGAGCCGCCGGCCCACAGCACCGGCGACAGCAGCAGCGCGGCGTAGGCGAACCACGGCGCGGCGCGCAACTGCAGGCCGGAGCCGACCAGCAAGGCAACGCCGATCAGGCCGATCAGCATCCCGGCCAGCGCGAGCCGCGAGAAGGATTCGCCGCGCTGCCCCCAGGTGCCGAACCACGCCATCCACAGCGCCGAGGTCGAGACGATCAGCGCGGCCTGGTTGGAATCCACCCACTGCTCGCTCCAGGTCACCAGACCATTGCCGCCGACCAGCAT
>JBFHQK010000130.1:0-7812 GCA_041592255.1 Fontimonas sp. | reverse complement strand
GGGCTGAGGCGGCCGTCGGTGCAGGATCTTCGCGGGCGCGGGCGTCTCCCGCGCCCGCGGCGCTTCCTTTACGATGGCGCGCCCAAGCTTCCGGATCGACGATGAAACGACGCGACGTACTGCGTGCCACCGCGGCACTGTCCCTTTACGGGCTGCCGGCCGGCGCCTTGCTGGGCCTGCCCGCGCGCGCCGCAGCCGCCGCCGAGCCGTTTGACTACGCCGGGCTCAAGGGCCGCGCGCGCACGCTGGCGACGCAGGCCTACGTCGAGCCGCGCAACGAGCTTCCGGAGGCGCTGGACCAGATCTCCTGGGACGACTACCAGAAGCTGCGCTTCGTCCGTGAACGCGGGCTGTGGTTTGGCGACGAGCGGCCGTTCCGGATCGAGATGTTCCACCCGGGCCTGTTCTTCAAGCATCCGGTGCAGATCTACGCGCTGGTCGACGGGCTTGCCCATCACGTCGACTATCACCCGAACCAGTTCGACACCGCTGGCCTGAAGCTGGGGCGCCTGTCGAAGAACCTCGGTTACGCCGGCTTTCGCATCCACCACGCCTCGGACTGGACCCGCGACATCGCCGCGTTTCTCGGCGCGTCCTATTTCCGCGCCGTCGGCGCCCAGCGTCAGTACGGACTGTCGGCGCGCGGCCTGGCGATCGACACCGGACTGCCGCGCGCCGAGGAGTTCCCGCGCTTCACCGCGTTCTGGATCGAGCGTCCGGCCGCCGACGCCGGCGAGCTGGTGGTCTACGCGCTGCTCGATTCGCCCAGCATGACCGGCGCCTACCGCTTTGCGCTGCGCCCCGGCGAGAACCTCGTGATGGACGTCGATGCCGCGCTGTATCCGCGCCGGCCGGTCGAGCGCCTGGGCATCGCGCCGCTGACCAGCATGTACCAGTGCGGCGAGAACGACCGCCGCATGGCCTACGATTTCCGCCCCGAGATCCACGACTCCGATGGCCTGGCCCTGCATACCGGCAGCGGCGAGTGGATCTGGCGGCCGCTGGTCAACCCGCGCGACGTGCGCGTGAGCTCCTTTGTCGACGACAACCCGCGCGGCTTCGGTCTGCTGCAGCGCGACCGCAACTTCGACCATTACCAGGATGACGGCGTCTGGTATGACCGGCGCCCGAGCCTGTGGGTCGAGCCGCTGCAGGGCTGGGGCCAGGGTGCGGTGCAGCTGGTCGAGATCCCGACCGTGGATGAGACCTTCGACAACATCGTGGCGTTCTGGAAGCCGCAACAGCCGGTGCAGCCCGGCAGCGAGCTGCTGTTCGCCTACCGCCTGCACTGGGGCGCGCTCGCGCCCGCGCCGCCGCTGGCGACGGTGCGCGCGACCCGCACCGGCCTGGGTGGCGTCATCGGCCGCAAGCGCGAGACGTTCAGCTGGCGCTTCGCCATCGACTTTGCCGGCGGCGCGCTCGACCTGCTCGGCAAGGACGCGCAGGTCGAAAGCATCGTCAGCGCGTCGCGCGGGCGCATCGAACTGGTGTCGGCGCGGCCGCTGACGCCGATCGGCGGCTGGCGCGCGATGTTCGACATCGTGCCGCCGGACGCGTCGACCGAACCGATCGACCTGCGCCTGTTCCTGCGCAGCGGCAAGCGCGCGCTCAGCGAAACCTGGCTCTACCAGTGGACGCCGCCGCCGCAGAACGAGCGCGTGCTGTACTGAACCTGCGGCAGCCGCCTACGGCTGCCAGTCACGCAGGCATTCCACCAGCGCCTGCAACACCTGCTGCAGCGGCCGCGCCCGCTGCGGATCCCACGGCCACGGCGGCTGCTCGTTCATGTAGCAGGCCTGCGCGATTTCCAGCTGCAGAACGTGCAGCCCCTGCCGCGGACGGCCGTAGTGGCGCGTGATGTAGCCGCCCTTGAAACGGCCGTTGCAGACCGCGCTGAACCCCGGCGCCGCGGACAGCACGCCGAAGGCCGCGGCCTGCAGCGCGGCGGCGCAGCTGCTGCCGTCGGCGGTGCCCAGATTCAGATCCGGCAGGCGGCCGTCGAAGAAGCGCGCCACCCGCGAGCGGATCGAGTGCGCGTCGAGCAGCACGGCATGGCCGTGACGCGCGCGGATCGCGGCCAGGCGCTGCTGCAGCCGCGCGTGATACGGCTGCCAGTAGTGCGCGCGGGCCGCCGCCACGCCCTCGGCACTGGGCGTGCGCCCCTCGACGTAGATCGGCACGTGATCGAAGGTGCTGGCCGGCACCAACTCGGTGTTGTCGGCACCGGGATAGAGCGTCGCGCCGTCCGGATCGCGGTTGAGATCGACGACGTAGCGCGCATGCGTCGCCACCATCAGGCTGGCGCCGCGCTCGACCGCGAAGGCATAGAGCAGATGCACATGCCAGTCGGCGTCGGGCACGTTCTGCGCCTCGGCGGTCATGCCGGCGCGGACCTCGGCCGGCATGTAGGTGCCGGCGTGCGGCACGTTGATCAGCAGCGGCGTGCTGCCCTCGATCCAGACCTCCAGCGGCGCGGCTGCGCTCATGCGTCCACCGGTAAACCGTCGACCATGCGCCCGACGCAAGGTCGACCGCCGAGGGCATACGCAAGTTCAACCGGATGGTCCACCGCCCACAGCGCGAAATCCGCCCGCAGCCCGACGGCAAGCCGCCCGCGGTCATCGCCCAGGCCCAGCGCCTGCGCGGCGTGGCAGGTCATGCCGGCCAGCGCTTCGGCGGGCGTCAGGCCGAACAGCGTGCAGGCCATGTTCAGCATCAGCAGCGGCGAGGTGCACGGCGAGGTGCCGGGATTGCAGTCGGTGGCGATGGCGATCGGCACCCGGTGGCGGCGCAGCCACGCGACCGGCGGCAGGTGCGTCTCGCGCAGGAAGTAGTACGCCCCCGGCAGCAGCACCGCCACGGTGCCGGCGGCCGCCAGCGCGCGCACGCCGTCCTCGCTGCTGTATTCAAGATGATCCGCCGACAGCGCGTGATAGCGCGCCGCCAGCGCCGCGCCGCCCTGGTCGGAGAGCTGGTCGGCGTGCAGCTTGAGCGGCAGGCCGAGCCGCTGCGCGGCATCGAACAGACGGGCGACCTGCGGCGGCGAGAACGCCAGCGACTCGCCGTAGGCATCGACCGCGTCGATCAGCTGCTGCGCCTGCAGCTGCGGCAGCATCGCGCACAGCGCGTCGATGTAGGCGTCGGCATCGGCCGGTTCCGGCGGCAGCGCGTGCGCCCCCAGGAAGCTCGTGACCACGTGCACCGGATGACGTTCGCCGAGCCGGCGCGCGACCTGCAGCAGCCGCGTTTCGCTCGCCAGGTCGAGTCCGTAGCCGGACTTGATCTCAACCGTGGTGACGCCTTCGGCGAGCAGCTGCCGCAGCCGTCGGGCGCTCTGTGCCAGCAGCTGCGCTTCGCTGGCGGCGCGCGTTGCCTGCACGGTGGCGCGGATGCCGCCGCCGGCCGCGGCGATCGCGGCGTAGCTGGCGCCCTGCAGGCGCTGCTCGAATTCGTGCGCGCGGCTGCCGGCCCAGACCAGGTGGGTATGACAGTCAATCAGTCCGGGCGTCAGCCAGCAGCCGTTGCCATCGTAGCGGCGCGTCGCCTTCAGGCCCCGTGGCAGCGCGGCGCGCGGGCCGCGCCAGGCGATACGGCCGTCGCGCACGGCGATGGCCGCGTCGGCAATCGTCCCGTAGCCGTCCCCGGCCTCGAAGGTCGCCAGATTGACCCGGGTCCAGAGCGCATCGACGTGCATGGCCGCGGCTCACGCGTCCAGCAGGCGGCGCAGCAGCCGGCGGTAGCGCTGCAGGCTGGCTTCGCCCAGTGCATGCACGCCATCGCGCACGCACCAGCGCCCGCCCACCATCACATCGCGCACCGGCCGGCGCACCGGACCGAAGATCGCCGCATCGAACAGACCATCGCCGCGCTGCTCGGCCAGCGCCGGATCGCGGACATCGAGCACCACCAGGTCGGCCCGCCGGCCGGGCGCGATGGCGCCGACCGGCTGGCCCAGCGCCTGCGCCCCGCCGGCCGCCGCCGCGCGGTATAGCGCCGCGCCGACCGAGTGCTGCGCCCGGCGTTCGAACAGATTGCGCCGGCGCTGCTGCAGACGCTGGCCGTACTCGAACAGACGCAGCTCGGCGAACGGGTCGACGCCGACGTGGCTGTCGCTGCCGATGCCCAGGCGCCCGCCGGCCAGCTGGTAGGGCTCGGCATTGAACAGGCCGTCGCCCAGATCGGCCTCGGTGCTCGGACACAGGCCGACGACCGCGCCGCGACTGGCCAGCGCCGCAGCCTCGAGATCGCGCATGTGAGTGGCGTGAATCACGCACCAGCGCTCGTCGAGCGGCGTGTGCCGCAGCAGCCATTCGACCGGCCGCAGGCCGCTCCAGTCCAGGCAGTCCTCCACCTCCTGGGTCTGCTCGGCGGCATGGATGTGCAGCACCGCCTGCGGCGCCAGACGCGCGCGCAGATCGAGCAGCCGGGCCAGCTCATCGGGGGTGCAGGCACGCAGCGAGTGCGGCGCAAACCCGGCCGTCAGCCCGGACGCACCGACCACGTGCTCCACGATGCGCGCATACTGATCCGCGTCGCAGACGAAGCGGCGCTGGCCCGGCAGCGGCGCCTGGCCGCCGAACGCGCTGCCGGCATACCACACCGGCAACAGCGTCAGGCCGATGCCGGCGGCATCCGCTGCTGCGGCGATGCGGCGGCACATCTCCGCCGAATCGGCGTACGCCTGTCCCGCCGGATCGTGGTGCAGGTAGTGGAACTCGGCGACGCTGGTATACCCCGCCTGCAGCATCTCGATGTACAGCCGGGTCGCGATCACCTCGACGTCGTCGGGATCGAGCTGCGCCAGAAAGCGGTACAGGCAGTCGCGCCAGGCCCAGAAATGGTCGCCTGCGGGCCCGCCGCGCTCGGTCAGTCCCGCCATCGCGCGCTGGAATGCGTGCGAGTGCAGGTTGGGCAGGCCCGGAATCAGCGGCCCGTCGACGCGCTCGGCCCCGTCCGCGGCGGCGCCGGCGGTCACCGCCGCGATGTGCCCCTGCGCGTCGATGTCGATCCGCACCTCGCTCGCCCAGCCGTCCGCCAGCCAGGCCACCGGCGCGAACAGTGCAATCACTCCGGCCTCCACGACGGCAGCAGGTCGGCCACCATCGGCGTCAGCGCCTCGCTGGCCAGCCAGTCGGCGGCGCTGGCGATGTCGGGCGCCAGCGCGCGGTCTTCGTGCAGGAACGGCACGCGCTCGCGCAGCGCCAGGTGCACGGCCTGCAGCGGTTCGGAGGTCTGCAGCGGCGCGTGAAAATCGATTCCCTGCGCGGCCGCCAGCAACTCGATCGCGACGATATGGCGCGAGTTGTCGCACATGTCGTACAGCCGGCGCGCGGCGAAGGTCGCCATGCTGACGTGATCCTCCTGATTGGCCGAGGTCGGCAGGCTGTCGACGCTGGCCGGATGCGCCAGCGACTTGTTTTCCGAGGCCAGCGCCGCGGCGGTGACGTGCGCCATCATGAAGCCCGAGTTGAGGCCGGCGTCGGCGACCAGAAACGGCGGCAGCCCCGAGAGCGTGGCGTCGATCAGCAACGCGATGCGCCGCTCCGACAGCGCGCCGATCTCGGCAATCGCCAGCGCCAGCGTATCGGCGGCCAGCGCGACCGGCTCGGCGTGGAAGTTGCCGCCGGAGATCACCTCGCCGCTGGCTTCGAACACCAGCGGATTGTCGGTCACCGCGTTGGCCTCGATCAGCAGCGTGCGTGCGGCGTTGCGGATCAGGTCGAGACAGGCGCCCATCACCTGCGGCTGGCAGCGCAGGCTGTACGGATCCTGCACCCGGTCGTCATTGACGCGGTGCGAGGCGCGGATCTCGCTGCCGTCAAGCAGGCGGCGGCAGGCGGCGGCCACATCGATCTGGCCCGGTTGCCCGCGCAGCTGGTGCAGGCGCGGATCAAACGGCGCGTCCGAACCGCGCGCGGCGTCCACCGACATCGCGCCGGCCACGATCGCCGCAGCGAACAGATCCTCGGCCGCGAACAGCGCGCGGATCGCCAGCGCCGTCGACACCTGCGTGCCGTTGAGCAGCGCCAAACCCTCCTTGGGCGCCAGCCGCAGCGGCGCGAGGCCGGCGTGGCGCAGGCCCTCGGCGGCCGGCCGGCGCTGGCCGCCGATGCGCACCTCGCCTTCGCCCAGCAGCGCCAGGGTCAGGTGCGCCAGCGGCGCCAGATCGCCCGAGGCGCCGACCGACCCCTTGGCCGGAATGCACGGCAGCACATCGGCGTTGTACAGCGCCAGCAGGGCGTCGATGACATCGCGGCGCACGCCCGAGGCGCCGCGCGCGAGGCTGGCGGCCTTGAGTGCGAGCACCAGACGCACGCTGGCGTCGTCGAGTTCGGCCCCGACCCCAACCGCGTGCGAACGCACCAGGTTGAGCTGCAGCCGCTCCAGCTGCGCGTCGGGGATGTGGATCTTCGCCAGCTTGCCGAAGCCGGTGTTGATGCCGTAAGCCGGCGCGCCGGTGGCCGCCACCGTGGCGATGGTGCGGGCCGAGGCGTCGACGGCGGCCCAGGCCGAGGGCTCGACCGACAGGCGCACACGGCCACCGAGCAGATGCCGCAGCTCGCTCAGGCTCAGGCAGCCGGGCCGCAGGTGCCACTCAGCCATGTCCACCTCCGCTGCGCGCGAGCATCGGCAGCTGCAGGTGATGCGCGCGCGCACACTCGATCGCCGCCTCGTAGCCGGCATCGGCGTGGCGCATCACCCCGCTGGCCGGATCGTTGGTCAGCACCCGTTCGAGGCGCCGCGCCGCGGCCGGGCTGCCGTCGCAGACCACGACCATGCCGGCGTGCTGCGAGTAGCCCATGCCAACGCCGCCGCCGTGATGGATCGACACCCAGGTCGCGCCGCTGGCGCAGTTGAGCAGCGCATTGAGCAGCGGCCAGTCGGACACCGCGTCCGAACCGTCGCGCATCGCTTCGGTCTCGCGGTTGGGGCTGGCAACCGAGCCGGCATCCAGATGATCGCGGCCGATCACCACCGGCGCCTTGAGCTCGCCGCGCGCGACCATCTCGTTGAACGCCAGCCCGACCTTGGCGCGCTCGCCCAGGCCGAGCCAGCAGATGCGCGCCGGCAGCCCCTGATACGCGATGCGGTCCGCCGCCAGGTCCAGCCAGCGTTGCAGCGAGGCGTGGTCGGGCAACAGTTCCTTGACCTTGGCATCGGTGCGGCGGATGTCCTCGGGATCGCCGGACAGCGCCACCCAGCGGAACGGGCCGATGCCCTCGCAGAACAGCGGCCGCACGTAGGCAGGAACGAAGCCCGGGAACTCGAACGCGTCCTCGAGGCCCTCGTCGAAGGCGACCTGGCGGATGTTGTTGCCGTAGTCGAACACGACCGCCCCGCGCCTGAGCAGGTCGAGCATGGCGGCTACGTGCAGCTTCATGGAGGCGCGCGCCTCGCGCACGACGCGGGCCGGCTCGCCGAGGCGCGCCTCGCGCGCCTGCTCCATGCTCCAGCCGCGCGGCAGGTAGCCATTCAGCGGGTCGTGCGCCGAGGTCTGGTCGGTCACGGCGTCGGGGACGATGCCGCGCGCGGCCAGCGCCGGGACCACGTCCGCGGCGTTGCCCAGCAGGCCCACGGACACGGGCGTGCGCGACTCCCGCGCCTGGTCGATGATCGCCAGCGCCTCGTCCAGCGTCGTCGCCTTGCGGTCCACGTAGCCGGTTCGCAGGCGGAAGTTGATGCGCGACTCGTCACACTCCACGGCCAGCATCGAGAAGCCGGCCATGGTCGCGGCCAGCGGCTGCGCGCCGCCCATGCCGCCCAGGCCCGCGGTCAGGATCCAGCGCCCCACCGCGTCGCCGCCGAAATGCT
>JBFHQK010000129.1:0-7883 GCA_041592255.1 Fontimonas sp. | reverse complement strand
CTGGGCGCGGTGCTTGCCGTGCTGCGCCAGGTCGATCGTTACGGTGGCGAGGTGCGCGAGCCGCTGCTGGAGGCGCTCGACGTCATCGAGGAGCGGCGTAGTCTCGACCTGCGCGAGCGCGTCAATCTGTTGTCCGGGCGGATGACGGTGGTGATGGTGGCCTTCTTTTTCCCCGCGCTGCTGGTATTCGTCGCCGGCCCCGCTTTCCTCGCGCTGATCCGTGCCCTGGGAGAAGTCGGTGGCCGCTGAGTGCAGACCGGTTCGGCTCATCGGCGCGGTGCTGGGCGTCGCGCTGGTCTCGGCCTGCGCGCTGCCGCGCCCGATCGACGCGGCGCCGCCGGGCGACCGCGCCGGTGCGGCGGACATCGACCGCCAGATCTACGGCGACCTGATCCGCTCGATGCTCGATCAGGGGCAGTACTACGCGGCGCTGGCGCATGTGCAGCAGCGCCAGCGCAGCAGTGGCGGCGACCGCGACGAGCTGCGCTACCTCGAGGCCGAGGCGCGCCGCGCGCTGGGCCAGATGGACGCCGCCGATGCGCTCTACCAGGGCCTGCGCAAGTCGCGCCTCGCCGCCGAGGCCTATCATGGCCTCGGCCTGCTCCACGCCGGTTCCGACCTGGCGCGGGCGGTGGGTTACCTGCGCGAAGCGGCGCTGCGCGCGCCCACCAACGCCGACGTGCGCAACGATCTCGGCTATGCGCTGCTGCATGCACGGCGCGACGATGAAGCCCTGCAGGAGCTGGCCACCGCGGTCGAGCTGGCGCCCGAGTCGGAGAAGGCGCGCAACAATCTGTTGTTGCTGCTGCTGGTGCGCGGCGACACGGCGGCGGTCAGTCGCATCGTCCGCGAGGCGGCGGTGACGCCGGAAACACTTTCGCGCCTGCGCCAGCAGGCGGTGGGACTCAGAGCCCCGCAGGGGGCGGCAGGAGGCAGGCCATGAGAACCGTGATCACGGGTGGCTGTGTGGCGATCGCACTGATCGCGGGGGGGGGCAGCGTCGCCGCCGAAAGCGGCGAGCCGCAGGTGGGCGACCAGACGCGCGCGTGGCTGGAGCTGCAGGACAGCGGCAACGCGGCGCTGGGCGCGCTGCGGCCATTGCCCGGCGAAGTTGCCGACAAGGTGTACCAGCGCTATGTCGAAAGTTTCGACAACCAGATCCCCGAGCGCTACGAGCGTGAGCGCTTTGTCTCCTCGGGTGGCGGATCCTGAGTGATGCGCGTGCGGGCGGACCAGCGCAAGCAGCGCGGCGCCATCGCGGTGGCTGCGGCCATCGCCGTGAGCGCGGGATTGGTCGCGCTGGCGCTGGCCATCGATGTCGGCCGCCTGTACGCCGCACAGCGTGATCTCCAGCGCGTCGCCAACCTGGCGGCGCTGGATGCGGCCCGGGTCGCCGGCGGCTGCATGGGCGTGGCCGTGGATCCGCAGGCGGCCGCATTCAACGAGACGCTGGCCAGCGTCGAGCGCAACGGCGGGCGGCGCAGCCGGATCACGCCGCAGCAGGTCGAGCTGGGGCGCGATTTTCTCGCCGGGGACGGCCGCCATTACTTCGATGCCGCGGTCGAGCGGCGCAACCATGCAGTGCGCGTGACCCTGACGCGTCCGGCGCCGACCCGCCTGATGCCGCTGCTGCCGGCGGCCGCCGATCTCACCGCGGTCGCCGCAGCGCATTCGCGGCCGTATGCGAGTGTGCACATCGGCAGCCAGCTGGTCGAATTCGATCCGGACTGGCTCAACAGCTTCTTTGCCGAGGCCTTTGGCGCCGACCAGGCCCTCACCATCAGTGCCGTTGGATACACGAGCCTGTTCGAGGCGACCGTGCCGATGGACGCGGTGATCGACACCCTGATCCCCGGCACCGCCGACCAGATGCGCTTCCGTGACGGCACCGTCGCCGCGTTCGTGCGCCGGCTGGCGGATAGTTTGGCCGATCAGGGCAATACGACGGCGGCGGCGGCGGCGCGCCAGCTGGCGGATGCCGCCGAGCGCGGCGAGGTCGATGTTTTGCCGGAGGAAATCCTGCTGGTTGAGCGCGAGGCGGTGCGCCTGGTCGCCGGCGGGCTGATCGGTGCGGGCGAGCTGACGCTGTTCGCGGCCCAGGCGGCCACCGGTTCGGCGGTGTTCGAACGGCTTTACAGCCTGCCGCCGCCGCTGGGCGCCAGCACGGTGCGGTTGCGCTTCATCGATCCGGGCAAGATCGCTTTCCTGACGCCCGGCTCGCCGGCCGATCCGCAGGACGAACCCAACTATGCCTCCAACGCACAGGTGGTCCTGCAAAGCGCCATCGGCTTTGACGCTGCCGAGCTCGGTCCGGGCTTGCGGCTGCCGATCTGGCTGCAGGTGGCCCAGGCCACGGCGGAAGTGACCGACATCCACTGTGCTCGCTCGGGGCAGCCGCGCGATGTGGCGATCGTCGATGCGCGTTCCAGCATCGGTCGCGTGGGCATCGGAGAATTCAAGGACATCGCGGCGTCCCAGCCGCAGGCGCAGCCGGCGACGCTGTTCGACGGCGAGGTCGGTGCGGGCTTGCTCGGTCTGCCGGTGCCGGTGCGGATCAGCATTCGCGGCTATGCCGCGATCGACATCCCCGCAGTGCGCGAGCGCCTGGTGTTTGAAGGGCCGTTCACCGAGCGGCCGCGATCGATGGGCGGAATGCGCAGCGCGGCGGCGGTCGACGCGCTGTCGCGGCTGCCGTCGGCGATGGATCTGCAGGTCGAGATCCGGCCCACCGCCGCCGGCGAAGCGCAGAACGCGGGGATCTCGGCCACCGCCCTGCGGATTGCGCTCGATCAGGCGGAGATCGTGATCGAGCAGGTGCTCAAGCGCGAGATCGCCCGCGTGCTGGTGCTGGGCGGTGACTTTCTGGTCACGCGCGCGTTGCAGGATGCAGGCCTGAGCCTGGGCGGGGCGGACGTGCGGGTCTACGACGTCACCGCCAAGGAGCCGGTCCTGTTCACGCGTTGAGCACGGGCGCGACGGTGCGCACCGAGTCGCGTGCCGGCGCGCGGCCGTGGGTCACCGGCCTGGCGGGCGTCTGTCTGCTGGTGCTGGTCGGACAGGCGCTGCTGTGCCTCTGGCAGGCGCGCGCGCTGCAGTTGCGACTGGACCATGGCTACGTCGCCGCGCAGGCGGGCGACGCGCTGCTGCCGGCGCTGCAGCAAGCCGGCGGCGAGCGCGGGCTGCGGCCGCGGGTCGACGCGCTGCTGCGGCGCAGTGATCTGGGCCTGGCGCGGTTGGCGGTGCGTGACGCCGAGGGCGTTCTGCTGGCGCGGTCGGGGCGCTTCGAGCGGCTGCAGCTGCCGCTGATCCCGGCGCGCGTGCTGGAGCGCCTGCGCGCGGGGCTCTACGCGGTGCTGGGCAGCTCAGCAGGTCGCCATCGCCTGTACGCCGAGGATGGCCGGCTGCTCGGTACCGTCGAGTACAGCATTGATCCGGGCGCGGTTGAGGGGGTGCGCATCGAGGCGCTGGCGGCGCTGCGGATCGCGGGCTGGCTCGGCGCGGGACTGGCGCTGCCATTGGCCGTGGTCGTCGTGCTCGGCCTGCGCCGGCAGCGGCGCCGGGCACCGGCGTGGGTCGCGCGTGCCGACACGGATCGGCCGCAAGCGGGTGGCGAGTGGGGGGCCGCCGATCCGGACGAGTTCCGCGATCGTGCTGGTGAGGTCATGGATGCCTTGCAGTACGCGCTGGTGGTCACGGACCGCGAAGGGCGCGTGCGCTATCTCAACGCCACCGCCGCGCGCCTGACGGGCTGGAGCGGCGAGGATGCCCGCGGCCGCCTGCTGCACTCGGTGTTCCACTTCGTTGACGGGGCCGGCGTGCCGCAGCCGCGTGCGGCGGATCTTGCGCTCAAGCACGGCCGTTACCAGCCGATGCAGCCGGGTCTGCTGCGTCGCCGTCACGGCGACACCGCGCCGATCGAGATGACCGCCTATCCGATGCGCAACCGCAACGGGGTGCTCGACGGCATCTCCCTGCTGTTCCATGACACCACGCCGCGCCAGCGCGAGGCCGAAGCCCTGCGGCGGGAGGCGCGTCTGTCGCAGGCGGTCGTCGATCATCTCGACGAGGGCCTGCTGACCACCGACACCGCCGGTGTGGTGCGCTCCGCCAATGCGCGGGCCGAGCGCATGTTCGGCTATAGCCGCGCCGAGCTGATCGGTTTCACCATTACCAAGCTGATGCCGGTGCCGTTCCTCAATGCGCCGAGCATCCGCATCACCGACTACATCGCCGGTCGGGGCGGCGGCACGCTGCCCAGGGTGGTCGGCTGGCGCAAGGACGCCACGACCTTTCCGGTGGACCTGTGGGTGCAGCCCATGCGTGTGGAGGACGCCGACGGGCTGGTCGTCATCGTGCGCGACATCAGCGAGCGCCTGCGCGGCGAGAACCTGGCGACGCGCCTGGGACGGCTGCTCGACAACGCCAGCGAGGAGGTCTACATCTTCGACGCGCTGTCGCTGCTGTTTCTCGACGTCAACCGCGGCGCGCGCCGCAACCTCGGCTACCGCGCCGAGCAGCTGCCGCGGATGACGCCGCTCGACATCAGCGACGAACTCAGCGAGGACAGTCTGCACCACTTCCTCGCCAGCCTGCGCAACGGCGAGCGCGATCATCTGGTCTACCGCTGCCGGCACCGGCGTGCGGACGGCAGCAGCTATCCGGTCGAAGTGCGCCTCAATTTCTCGCGCGAGGAAGAGCCGCCGGTGTTCATGGCCATCGCCACCGATATCAGCGACCGGCTCGCCGCCGAGCAGAAGCTCGATCAGCTCGCGCACTTTGACGCGCTGACCGGCCTGCCCAACCGCGTCATGCTGTTCGAGCGCCTGGAGCAGTCGCTGCTGGCGGCGCGGCGCAGTCCGCGCCTGACCGGCGTGTTCTTCATCGATCTGGACCGCTTCAAGGACATCAACGATCGGCACGGGCACGAAGTCGGCGATCAGGTGCTCAAGGCGGTCGCCGACCGCCTGCGCTCGACGGTGCGTCCGGGCGACACCGTGGCCCGGCTGTCGGGCGACGAGTTTGTGATTCTGGCCCCGGAGCTCGACGCCGCGGAGGATGCGGCGTTGCTCGCGCAGCGGCTGCTGGAGCGTTTTGCGCAGCCGCTCGACCTGCCGGGGCTGTCCATCACCAGCACGCCCAGCATCGGCGTGACGCTGTACCCGCTCGACGATGCCGACAGCGAGGGCCTGCTGCGTCACGCCGATGGCGCGATGTACCAGGCCAAGCAGGCCGGCGGTGCCTGCCACCGGCTGTTCACGGCCCAGGTCGATCCCGAGCGCCGGCGGCAGCTCGACCTGGAGCGCGAGCTGCATGCCGCGGTGGCGCTCAATCAGTTCCAGCTGCCGATGGCGCCGGTACTGGACAGCGACGGTTGCGCGCAGGTGTTGCTGGCGACGTTGCGCTGGCAGCACCCGCGCTACGGCTGGGTCGAGCAGGCCGAGATCTGGCAGGCGGCGTCGCGCGCCGGCCTGGTCGGCGACGTCGAGCTCTGGCAGATCTGCCGCGCCTGCGAGTATCTGCATGGCGCCGCACGCCGCAAGCTGCCGTTGCTGCCGCATGTGCTGCCGATTTCTGGCTGGCAGCTGCGCGACCGGGAGTTCAGCGGCCACGTGCTCGAACTGCTGCACCGCTATGGTGTGCCGCCGCACTGCCTGGTGCTGGCGCTGACGCCGGACGGAATGGTCGAAGCCGCCGAGCGCCACGCCGATTGCCAGCGCCTGGTCGAGTTGGGGGTGCGCTTCGCCCTGCGCGACTTCAACGTGATGCCGGCTGCCACGCCGCTGCCGTTGACGTGGGTGCTCGCCAGCGGTGCGGTACTGGCGCCGGCCGCGCTGCCGGCCTTGCTGGCGGCGTTGCCCGAGGGCGCGCGGGTGATCGCAACCGGCCTGACCCGCGACGACGAGCTGCAGCGTTGCCGCGCGGCCGGCATCGACTGCGTCGCCGGACCGATTGTCGCGGCTGCGGCGCCCCCCGCCGAACTGGCGGTGTGGCTCGGCAGCGCCAAAGTGCCGGACACGGCACGCAGTCCGACGTAGGCGGCGGCCGGGCTCGACCGGCTGCCGCGGCTGCGCTCACGGCGCCGACAGGCAGACCGTCAGTACGTCGCAGCGCGCGCGCTGCACGACATCTTCTTCGGTGTGGCTGAACAGGGCGGACAGGCCGTGGCGCGGGTGATGGCCGACGACGATCAGATCGGCGCCCAGGTCGCGCGCCGCGCGATGGATTTCGGCGGCGACACCACCGCTGGCCACGCGCAGCGCCGCCTGCGTCAGTCCGTTGCGTGCGCACAGGTCGTGCAGCTGGGTCTCGGCCTGGCGCTGGAGCTGGCTCGCCAGATCGGGCGGCGCGGCCATCAGCGCCTCGCCGGTTTCGAGCGGAATGTACTCGACGACGTGGACGATCGAGAGCCTGGCACCGAACTGTTCGGCGAGTGCCTTCGCGCGCCGCGCCACGCCCTCGCCATGTTCGTCCAGTGCAATCGCCGCAAGCAGATGCTGGTAGGTTGCCATCGTTCGACTCCGCTGCTGCTCCCGCCGGCAGTGTCCCGCTTCCGCACCGCGGTTTCCAGTCGCGCGGACGCTAGCCCTTCGGACCGAGCATCGCCGCCAGCCGCGCGAAGTCGCGCGCATGCAGCGTTTCGGCGCGTGCGCGGGGGTCGATGCCGGCACGCTCGATCGTGCCGGCATCGGCGAGCCCCTTGAGCGCGTTGGCCAGCGTCTTGCGGCGCTGGCCAAAGGCCTGCGCCACCACGCGGTCGAACACCCGCGGGTCGGTGATGGTGAAGTCCGGCGCGCGCGGGACCAGCCGCACTACTGCAGAGTCCACCTTCGGGGCGGGCTGGAACGCGCCGGGGCCGACGTGAAACAAAGAGTCGACCGCGCAGCGCGCGGCCAGCGACACGCTCAGGCGCCCGTAGGCCGCGTCGCCGGGACCGGCGCACATGCGGTCGACGACTTCCTTCTGCAGCATGAAGTGCATGTCGATGATCGCGTCGGCCTGCCCCAGCAGATGGAACAGCAGCGGCGTCGAGATGTTGTAGGGCAGGTTGCCGACCAGCCGGATGCGGCCGCCGGCGGGCGCGAGTTGCCGGTAGTCGAAGCTCAGCGCATCGGCTTCGATCACGCGCAGGCCCGGGTGCTGACCGCAGTGCGCGCGCAACAGTGGAATCACGTCGCGGTCGATCTCGACCACGGTCAGCTGGCCGATGCGCGTGAGCAGCGGCGCGGTCAGCGCGCCCAGACCGGGACCGATCTCGACCAGCGTTTCGCCGGCGCGCGGATTGACTGCGCGCAGGATGCGTTCGATCACGCCGGGGTCATGCAGGAAGTTCTGGCCGAAGCGGCGCTTGGCGATGTGCGCGCCGTCTGCGGCGTCGGAACGGTGCGTCACGGGTGCAGGCTCCTCTGGCTCAGCTCGAGCGCGAGCCCGACGGCGGCGCGCAGGCTGCCGCAGTCGGCGCGGCCGCTGCCGGCGAGCTCGAGTGCGGTGCCGTGGTCGACCGAGGTGCGCAGGATCGGCAGGCCCAGCGTGATATTGACGGCGTCGCCGAAACCGGCGTGCTTGAGGACCGGCAGGCCCTGGTCGTGGTACATCGCCAGCACCGCATCCGCCGTGTCCAGCTGCGGCGGCGTGAACACGGTGTCCGCCGGCAGCGGACCGCGCAGCTGCAGGCCCTCGGCGCGCAGCTGCTCGATCACCGGGGCGATGATGTCGATTTCCTCGCGGCCGAGGTGGCCTGCCTCGCCGGCATGCGGGTTGAGGCCGCAGACCAGGATGCGCGGGCGCGCCAGCGCGAATCGCCGCCGCAGGTCGGCATCGACGATGCGCAGCACGCGTTCGAGCAGCGGGCGCGTGATCGCATCCGCGACCGCGCGCAGCGGCAG
>JBFHQK010000128.1:0-7888 GCA_041592255.1 Fontimonas sp. | reverse complement strand
GCGGCCGGCCCGCAGCAGCGCCGGATCGAGAATCTCGGGCCGGTTGGTCGCCGCCAGCAGCACCAGCCCCTGACGTGGGTCGAAGCCGTCCATCTCGGAGAGCAACTGGTTGAGGGTCTGCTCCTTCTCATCGTGCCCACCGGCCATCGGAAAGGCCCCGCGTGCTCGGCCGAGTGCATCGAGTTCGTCGATGAAGATGATTGCCGGCGCCTTGCTGCGCGCCTGTTCGAACAGGTCACGCACGCGCGCCGCGCCCACGCCGACGAACATCTCGACGAACTCCGAACCGTTGATCGAGAAAAACGGTACGCCGGCCTCGCCGGCGACCGCGCGCGCAAGCAGGGTCTTGCCGGTGCCGGGTGGGCCGACGAGCAGAATGCCCTTGGGCAAACGCGCGCCCAGCCGGCTGTAGCCCTCCGGCTGCTTGAGAAAATTCACGATCTCCTGCAACTCGGCTTTCGCCTCGTCGACGCCCGCAACGTCGGCGAAGCTGACCTTGGTGTCCTGCTCGACATACACCTTGGCCTTGCTCTTGCCGATCGCCATCAGGCCATCACCCAGGCCCTGCCGCTCGGCCATGCGCCGGAGCAGGTACATCCACAGCACAAAGAACAGCAGCACCGGCAGCACCCAGGAGACGATGTCGCGGACCCAGGTGCTTTCGGTGACGGCGTAGTACTTCACGCCGTAGGCGCGCAGGCTTGCCGCCAGCTCCGGGTCGACGCGATTGGCGATCACGCGCTCGCTGTCGGTACCCGACGCCGCGGTCAGCGTGGCGCGCACGCTGTCGGTCGAAATCGCCACCTCGGCCACGCGCCCGTCCCGCAGCAGCTGCTCGAACTCGCTGTACGACACGCTGCGCACCGGCTGGAGCGTGGCCAGGAAGGTTTGAATCAGCAGGATCGCAAGCGCCGCAAGGATCAGGTAGCTGATGTTGAAGCGCACGTGCCGTCGCATGGGTCCTCGTCGCGCGCGCAGGGGACCGTACCGCATCCTGCGCCGCCTGGGTGGTCACGGGCTTATTAAAGGCTGGCGCGTGACACTGCAGCATTGACGTGAATCAAGCTGCGTCGCCCGCGCAGATTCAGTCCGGCCGCACGTAGCTCACCGCAGCGATTTCCAGCTCCTGCACGCCACCGGGGCGCTCGACGCGCACCACATCGCCTTCGCTTTTGCCGAGCAGCGCGCGCGCCACCGGCGAATCGACACTGATCAGACCGGATCGCGCCTCGGCTTCGTCGGCGCCGACGATGCGGTAGCGCCGACTCTCGCCCTGCTCGTCGACCAACTCGATCCAGGCCCCGAAGTAGACCTTGCCATCGCTGCGCGCTCGCACGTCGATCACCGTGACCTCCTGGAGACGCGTGGTCAGGTACTTCAGCCGCGCATCGATTTCGCGCAACTCCTTCTTGCGGTACTGATACTCGGCGTTCTCGCTGCGGTCGCCCTCCGCCGCTGCGGCCGCCAGTGCGCGCACGACGTCCGGACGGCGTTCGCGCCACAGGTGCTCGAACTCGGCCTTGAGCCGCGCGTGCCCCTCCGCGGTGATGTGCGGAGAGGAGCGCTCGGGGGGTGGTCGCCAGCGTGACATCAGGCCACAGTCATCCGGAAGTTCATCGGCTCGGGTCCATCAGCCGCGCGGCGCACCTGCAGCCCCAGGTGCACCGCGCAAGCGATGCCGTGCGTTCAGCCCAGCTTCGGCAAATCGTCCGGGAGGAAGAAATCCGGCGCCAGCGCGCTGTCCGGCGTCCCGGGCACCGCGGCGTAAGCCGAAAAGTCGCGCATGCCGCTTTCCCACAGGACCAGATCGTCGATGCAGAACTGGCCGGTGAATTCGCGCGCTGGCTTGCACAGGATCACATGCGCCGCGTCGGCCATGATCTGCGGGGTGCGCGACTTCTTCATGATCGGATCGCCGCCGACCAGCGTGATGGCCGCGGTGGCGATCGTCGTGCGCGGCCACAGCGAGTTCGCGGCAATGCCATCCTTGCGGAACTCCTGCGCCCAGGCCAGCGTGCACAGACTCATGCCGTACTTCGCCATCGAGTAGGCGACGTGCGGCGCAAACCACTTCGCGCGCATGTCCAGCGGCGGCGACAGCGTCAGGATGTGCGGGTTTTTCGATTTCTTCAGGTGCGGGATGCAGTACTTGCCGGTCATGAAGGTGCCGCGCGCGTTGATCCCGTTCATCAGGTCGTAGCGCTTCATGTCCGTATGCAGGGTGCCGGTGAGATTGATCGCACTGGCGTTGTTGACGAGCACGTCGATGCCGCCGAAGGTCTCGACCGCCTGCGCCACCGCTGCCTTGACCTGCTCCTCGTCGCGGATGTCGCAGACGATGGGCCGCGCCCTGCCGCCGGCCTTCTCGATGTCTTCGGCGGCGCTGTAGACGGTGCCGGGCAGCTTCGGATGCGGCTCAGCCGTCTTGGCGGCGATCACGACGTTGGCACCGTCGCGCGCCGCGCGCACGGCGATCGCATGACCGATGCCGCGGGACCCGCCGGTAATGAACAGAGTTTGGTTCTTCAGTGACATGAACGGGACTCCTCCGCATGGGATTCAGGCCGCAAAGTCTTACGCCGGGGGCCGTGGAACGCAAAGGGGGAGCGACGCCGGCGGTGCGCTGCGTTACGGCCCGAGCCTCGGATTCATTGCAGCATCGCGGTCGCACGCGCAAGGCGCTCGGCCTGGATGCGGTTGAGATTGCGGTAGATCACCGCGGCAATGCGCGGATACCGTTCACGCAGCCGCTCCAGATCCTGGGAATCGAACCGCAGCAGGCGCACCGGCGTTGATGCATCGACGTTCGCGGTGCGCCGCTGACCGAAATAGCCGGCCTCGCCCATCACCGCACCGCGCGCCAGCGTCGCCAGCGCCTTGCGCTCGCCGTTGCGCTCGACCCAGACCTGGAGCGTGCCATCGACGACGACGTAGATGTCCCGCGCATAGTCGCCCTGACGGATCACACGCGTACCGCTGTTGTGCCGTTCGAGCCTCGACGTCAGCGCGAACACGCGCGCCTGCCGCAGCGTCAGTCCCGACAGCAGCGGGATGGTGTGCTGCGGCGACTGACCCAGATCCAGGCGCAGGATGTCCCACAGCGTGACGATGCGCAGCTTTGAGCCCAGCGCCGGCGTCAGCGTGATATCGGCGACCCAGGCCACCAGGATCGTGAACGCGGCGAGCGCGCCGAACTGCACCTGATTCTGCAGTTCGCTGCCTGTGAACACCAGGAAGCCGAGGCACAGCGCCACCATCGTGAACGTCACCGGCCGCAACACTGCGGCCAGCGCGCTCTTGACCGCCTCCTTTTCGCTGGCCCGCGCGCGCGCATCGGTGTTGAAGCGGGTCAGGAAGTGGATCGTATCGTCGACCGCAATGCCCAGCACCACACAGGCGATCAGACTGGTGGTCGGATTCAAGGTCACATCCAGCAGTCCCAGCGCGCCAAAGTACAGTGCCACCGGCAGCACGTTGGGCAGCATCGAGATCAGCGCGGAACGCACCGACGTGAACATCAGCGCCAGCATCGCCCAGATGGCGACGAACGCCACCAGCAGCGAGGTCAGCTGGCCGGATGCGATCTCGTTGACCGTGCGCGTGGCCAGCACCGGACTGCCGGTGACACGCCCGTCCAGTGGCGGCGTCATCTGCCGCAGCCGCGCCTCGGTGCGCTGGACGAAATCGGCGATCGGAATCGAGCCGTCCACGCGGATGCGCACCGCGATCAATGCGGTGCGGAATCGGGAGTCGATCACCCTGCGGATCTCGTCGCTGCCGCCAAACACGAGCAGCTGCTTGATCGCGGTACTGTCGTCCGGGATGCGGAAATGCGCCGGATCGCCGTCGTTGAGATTGCGGTTGATCAGCTTGAGGTGATCGACGTAAGAGACCACGGCGCCGACTTCGGGCTGCTGCAGCAGCCAGTCCTGCAGGGACTCGATCTCGCGGATCAGGGCCGGATCGGTCAATGCGTCATTGACGTAGGTTTCGATCAGGATCGACACCAGGTTGGCACCGTCGAACGCGGCGTTGATCGCCTCGTAGTCACGGCGCACCGGCGCATCGGCACTGAAGCCCTTGATGTATTCGGTGCCAACGCGGATGTTGCTGGCGTAGTACAGGTCGACGGGCAGCGACAGCAGCGCGATGGCGATGATCCAGTTGCGCCACTTGAAATTGAACAGTGCCAGACGCCGTGCCTTGCGGGCGAACATCGCCTCACCCAGCGGCCGCAGCGGACGGCGCGGGCCGGCATAGAGCAACACCGCCGGCAGCGAACCCGGAATCAGCGCGGCGAAACCGGCGATCGTCGTGGCGCCGGACAACAGCAGGCTCGGCCCCATGCGCCGCAGCACCCGCTCGAACCGCGCGCGCGTCTGTTCCTGGCGCTGCGGGTCAAAGAACTCCGCGAGCAGATGCACCGCATACGACAGGCACAGCGTCGTCACCAGCGGCGGCACCAGTGCCGTCACCAGGTTGATCGACACCTCCATCAGCGCGGCCGCGGCAAGCGTCCACAGCAACGCGATGGCGATGCTCAGGCCGGACAGCAGCACCGCGCGCAGGCTGCGATACGCGACGAACAGGAGCACGACGACCAGGGCGAAAATCGCCGGAATGGTGAAGCGCAGTGTGCGCAGGATCGCGTCCGTCGTGGCCGCCTTGATCACCGCGCTGCCGGTGATCCAGATGGTTTCCGCGCCGCTGACTTCGCGGGCCAGCGCGCGGATGCGTCCGACGTAATCCTCGTTGCGGAAACGGTTTTCGTCGACGTCCGACAGCGTCAGCGCAAACGCCGCCACCGTACCGTCCTCCGACACCAGGGCCTCGCGGTAGATCGGATTGTCGGCAATCTGTCGGGCGAAGTCGGCCACCGCCGCCGGGTTGGCGCGCGCCTGGGCGGCGAACGTGCTCAGATCGATGCCGAAGTCGTCGGCAACCGGGTTCTGCACGCTGGCGATCGACACGACCTGACGCACGCCATCGAGTTCAGCCAGACGCCGGGTCAGCAGGTCGATGCGCTCGATGTTGTCCGGGGTATAGACATTGTCGAAGCGCACCGCGACCAGCACCGGATCGGTCTCACCGAACTGGGCACGCACGCGATCGAACAGCGCGCGGTCGTCATCCTGCGGTGGCAGCAGCCCCTCGACAGAAGCGTCGACCTGCAGCCGCAGCCCGCCATCGCGGAAGTCGACCAGCGCAACCGCTGCCGCCACGGATAGCAGCAGCGTCGCGACAATGACGCTCAGCGGATGCGCCGACAGCCAGGCAACCAGTCGCTGCATCAGCTGCCGATATGGAAAGTGCTGGGATTGAACAGCCGACCGGCCAGATTGACATCGCTGCTCAGGCCAAGCACCCGCAGCCGAGTCTTGGTGCCCTCGTTGAGATCGCTCATCAGCGCCTCACCCGCATACCAGTGCGGACCCGACTGACGCAGCGACGCCGGGTCGACCTCCAGGCGCTTGCGCACGGCGCTGCCCTCCTGGAAGTCGGCGCGCAGACCGATGCAGGTCTTCTGATCGACCCAGATCTTGATCAGCGAGAACCGCGAGCCCTCGGCAGCGTCAGGCCTGAGCGACAGGTGATACACCGCGCGGCCGTTGAGCTCCCCCTGCCCTTCGAGCTGGCTCTGTCCGGCGGCAAAGGCGTTGTTCAGCTGCTTGAGATCGCCGTAGGACAGGTCGGTCCCCCACAGCGCGCCGTCGACGCCGGCGCCCGTGATGCGCCGGACTTTCTGCAGCGCCGGCACAAACACGTACATCTCGTCGCCACCAGCCTTCTCGCGCAGCAGATAGGCAGCACCGGCCAGATCCGCGGGCGACGCGATCTTGATCATGGCCCGCAACCGTTCTTCCTCGCGCTCCGCGTAGAGGCGGCCGCGCAACTGGCGGTTGCCGCCGGTGCGATCCGTTGCGCTGAGCTCGACTTCCTTGATCTGCAGCGACTTCGGGATGTTCGCGCGCATGCAGGCCATGACCTCGGCCAGCTTGTCGTCAGCGGCCGCTGGCAGCGCGGTGAGCAGCAGACACGCGCACATTCCCATCCGTACCCGATGCATCGCTGTCATGGTGTCCCCCCGGATCCTCATGCGGATTCTCGCATTGTTGCCGCGCGCTGCGCGCGCCGCTGCGCCAATCGCTGCGCGTAGCCCTGCGCTCCGATGGCCGCGAATGCCGCTTCGGCCCGCGCGCGTGCGTCACGGCCCACGGCGGGATCCGTCGCCCAGCGCGCCTGCGCCAGATGCAGCCAGGGGCGGAACCCTTCCGCGCCGGTGAAGCCGATCAGCTCGGTAATACGCGCGATGGCGGCACCGGCGTCCGCGGAGCGTTCAGGCACGACCGGCAGCCGCAGCCATGTGAGCTGCGCAACGATTTCCCAGATCCGCGATCCGGAGTGGCGCGCGCTGGTGCAGGCGGCGCGCGCCAGCGCATCGGCCTGCGCCGCGTTACCGGCACCCAGCAGCGCCAGCGCCTGGGTCGCCAGCTGGTTGGCCTCGAACTGGTGGGCAAACGCGCCCTTGGCAACAAGCGGCGCTGCTTCACGCAATGCCTCAAGCGCCTCCGCGTGGCGCCCGTTGAGGGTCAGGGCCAGCCCGTAGCCGCGCAGCGCAATCGCGCGGAAGTACGGATTGCCAAGCCGCTCCGCCTCCTCCAGACCCCGCATCGCCGCCGGCAGCGCCGGGGCAAAGTCTCCGCTCAACATCGCCAGATCGACGCGGTTGACATACATCCAGCTGGCCGCGCGCCGCTCGCGCTGCGCATAGTCCAGCGCGGCATCGATATGGCGCGCGGCGTCGTCGAGCCGCCCCAGCCAGCACAGCATCAGGCCATAGAAGCCGCGCGACAGGTAGTTATCCTCGTCGACCGTGCGCACGCGCCAGTCGCCGCCGGCGGCATCGAGGATCTCGACGATCCGGCGCAGTCGCCCGGCCGCGTTGAACGACAGCAGGACCGCAAGACGGAAGCGATTGATCAGTGCGGGCACGCCGCGGTCGAAGCACAGCTGCATCGCCTGATCGTGAATCCCGGCTGCTGCATCCACCTGCCCCCGGTGCATCAGCTCGGTGCCATAAGACATCATCAGCTCGGCCTCGCAATCCGCGTCGCCGCAGGCTGCTGCCAGCGCGCGCGCCTCGGCGTAGGCCTGCTCGACCTCGGCCTCGCTGATCGGGGCGAACTGCGCCATCCGGATCAATCCCGAGCGCGCGGCGATGCGCCCGCGGTGCATCGCCGGGCTGTCGGGGGCGCGGTCATAGTTCGCCAGCGCGCGCCGGAACTGATCGCCGGTGATCGCCAGATCCTGCGCCGCCGCCCAGCGTGCCGCGATCAGGTTCCACTGTCCCGCCTGCGCCCATTCCTGGGCCTGCTGCCAGTGGTGCGCGATGCGCAGCGCACCTTCCTGTGCGCGGGCGTCGGGACCGCCGTACCTCGCCACCAGCGCCTGCGCCAGACGCGCATGCACGGCACGGCGGTGCGACTCCAGCTGGCCGCGATACGCCACCTCCTGCAGCAGCGGGTGACAGAACGCCACGGTGTCCGCATCGCGGTGGCGCACGAAGCCCAGTTCCTCCAGTTCCACGACGTCCTGCTCGGCATCACCCGCCGCGCCGGTCACGCTATCCAGCAGCGCGGCGTCGAACTCCTGACCGATGACGGCCGCGGTCTGCAGTCGCCCCCGCAGCCGCTCCGGCAGGCGATCGATGCGCGCGGCCAGCAGTGCCTGCACGCTGTCGGGCAGCGGCCATTCCTCGACCCGCCGGGCCAGACGCCACGCCCGCGGACGCCCTGCAAGCCAGCCATCCTGCGCCAGCGCCAGGATCGCCTCCTCGACGAAGTACGGATTGCCGGCAGCGCGCGCGGCCACCACGGCCGCGATCTCG
>JBFHQK010000127.1:0-7896 GCA_041592255.1 Fontimonas sp. | reverse complement strand
CGCGCCGGTGCCGTTCGAGTCGCGATTCGGCGAGGCGCCGTTCAAGCGGGCCGTGGCGCGGATCCAGCAGTACATCGCGGCCGGCGACTGCATGCAGGTCGTGCCCTCGCAGCGCCTGACCGCGCCGTTTTCGGCCGATCCGGTGCAGCTGTATCGCGCCATCCGCCGGCTCAATCCCTCGCCGTACTTGTACTGCATGGATCTGGGCGACCATCACGTCGTCGGTTCGAGTCCGGAAATCCTGGTGCGCGTCGAGGACGGCCAGGTCACCGTGCGTCCGATCGCCGGCACGCGCAAGCGCGGCGCAACGCCGGACCAAGATCAGGCGCTGGAGCGCGAGCTGCTCGCCGACCCCAAGGAGATCGCCGAGCACCTGATGCTGATCGACCTCGGCCGCAACGACGTCGGCCGCGTGTCGCGGACCGGCAGCGTGCGACTGACCGAGAAAATGGTCATCGAGCGCTACAGCCACGTGATGCACATCGTCTCCAACGTCACCGGCACCCTCAATCCGGGGCTCGATGCGCTGCACGCGCTGGCCGCGACCTTCCCGGCCGGCACGCTGTCCGGCGCGCCCAAGGTGCGCGCGATGGAGATCATCGACGAACTCGAACCGGTCAAGCGCGGCATCTATGGTGGCGCGGTCGGTTATCTGGGCTGGGACGGCACCATGGATACCGCCATCGCGATCCGCACCGCGGTGATCAAGGACGGTCAGGTGCACGTCCAGGCCGGCTGCGGCGTCGTCGCCGACTCGGTGCCGCAGCTCGAGTGGGAGGAAACGCTGAACAAGGCCGCGGCGATGCTGCGAGCCGCCGCGCAGGCGCAGCAGGCGGCGCCATGAACCAAACCCTGACCGTACACGCCGCCGACGGACACCGCTTCGATCTGAGCCTGCACGCGGCGTCGGCCGGCGCGCCCGCGCTGCTGATCGGACCCGCGATGGGCACGCCGGCGCGGGTCTACGCGCCGTTGGCCGCTGCGTTCGCGGCGCAGGGGCTCAGCGCCGCCGTCATCGAGCTGCGCGGCGTCGGGTCGAGCAGCCTGCGCGCGAGCCGGCGCGTCGACTTCGGCTATCGCCACCTCGTCGAACAGGACTGGGTGGCCGCGCGCGCGGTGCTGCGCGAGCACCTGCCCGGCGCGCGCCAGTACCTGTTCGGGCACAGCCTCGGCGGACAGGTTGCGCTGCTGCACGCCGCGCGCTATCCGCAGGCGCTCGGCGGCGCGATCATCGTGGCCGCCGGCAGCGTGCACCACGCGGGCTGGAGCGGCGCCCGGCGGCTGGGCATCCTCGGCTTCACGCAGTTCGCCGGCGCGCTGAGCCAGCTGGTCGGCTACTTCCCGGGCAAGCGCGTCGGCTTCGGCGGCAACGAGGCGCGCACGCTGATGCGCGACTGGGCGCGGCTCGGTCGCAGCGGACGCTTTGCGCTGCGCGGCGGTATCGACTACGAGGCGGCGCTGGCGCAGTTGCGCCTGCCGGTGCTGGGCCTGAGCTTCGAGCACGACGGCTTCGCGCCGCACCGCGCGCAGCAGATCCTGCTCGGCAAGCTGCGATCGGCGCAGGTCCGGCAGCTGCCGCTGTCCGCGGCCGATACCCGCACGCGCCTGGACCACTACAACTGGATCAAGCAACCCGAAGCCGTCGTGTCGCGCGTCGCAGCCTTCGTGAAAGACCTGGAGGCCGCGCCATGATCGTGATGATCGACAACTACGACAGCTTCACCTACAACCTCGTGCAGTACTTCGGCGAGCTCGGCGCCGAGGTGCAGGTGCACCGCAATGACGAAATCAGCGTCGACGCGGTGGCGGCGCTGCGTCCGTCGCACATCGTGCTGTCGCCGGGACCGTGCACGCCCAATGAGGCCGGCATCTGCCTGGAGCTGATCGCGCGCCTGCAGGGCCGCTTTCCGATCCTTGGCGTGTGCCTGGGACATCAGGCCATCGGTCAGGCCTTCGGCGGCACCGTCACCCGCGCGCGCGAGGTCATGCACGGCAAGGTCAGCCTGGTGCATCACAACGATCACGGCGTGTTCCGCGGCCTGCCGTCGCCCTACACGGCGACGCGCTACCACTCGCTGATCGTCGCCCGTGAGGGCCTGCCGGAGTGTTTCGAGATCACCGCGTGGACGCAGCACGCCGACGGATCGGTCGACGAGATCATGGGGCTGCGCCACCGCAGTCTGCCGATCGAGGGCGTGCAGTTCCATCCGGAGTCGATCCTGACCGAGCATGGGCACGCGCTGCTGAAGAACTTCCTGGAGGCTTACTGATGCCGATCACTCCGCAGGCGGCGCTGCAGCGCACGATCGAGCACCGCGAGATCTTTCATGACGAAATGGTCGAGCTGATGCGCCAGATCATGCGCGGCGATGTCTCGCCGGTGATGATGGCGGCGATCCTGACCGGTTTGCGCGTGAAGAAGGAAACCGTCGGCGAGATCGCAGCGGCGGCGCAGGTGATGCGCGAGTTCGCGCGCAAGGTCGAGGTTCCGGCGCACCCGCACTTCGTCGACATCGTCGGCACCGGGGGCGACGGTGTGCACAGCTTCAATATTTCGACGGCGTCGATGTTCGTGGCCGCGGCCGCGGGCGCGCGCATCGCCAAGCACGGCAACCGCAGTGTGTCGTCGAAGTCCGGCAGTGCCGATGTGCTCGAGGCGCTGGGCGCGGTGATCGACTTGCAGCCGCAGCAGGTGGCCGCCTGCATCGAGGCCTGCGGCATCGGCTTCATGTTCGCGCCCAACCATCATCCCGCGATGAAGGCGGTGGCGCCGGTGCGCCGCGAGATGGGCGTGCGCACGATCTTCAACATTCTCGGCCCGCTGACCAATCCGGCCAACGCACCGAACATCCTGATGGGCGTGTTCCATCCGGATCTGGTTGGCATCCAGGTCCGCGTGCTCGAGCGTCTGGGCGTGAGCAACGCGATGGTGGTCTGGGGCAAGGACGGCATGGACGAGATCACGCTGGGCGCGGCGACCCTGGTCGGTGAGCTGCGCGACGGCAGCCTGCGCGAATACGAGATTCATCCCGAGGATCTGGGGCTGCGCATGGCCGGCGCGCAGAACCTGCGGGTGGACGATGCCCAGGCGTCGAAAGCGCGTGTGCTTGAGGCGCTGGACAATGTCGACGGGGTGGCGCGCGATATCGTTGCGCTCAACGCCGGCGCCGCCCTGTATGTGGCGGGCGTGGTCGCCAGCATCGACGCCGGCGTGGCGCGGGCGCGTGAGGCGCTGGCGTCGGGGCAGGCGCGCGCCAAGCTCGACGACTTCGTCGCGACCACGCGGCGCATCCATCAGGGCGCGAACTAATGGCCGACATTCTCGACACGATCCTGGCCCGCAAGCAGGAGGAGATCGCGCTCCTCAAGCGGCGCTACTCGCCGACGGCGCTCGAGGATCTGGCGCGTGCGGCTGACGCGCCGCGGGGTTTCATCGCCGCACTCACCGGCAAAGTCGCGGCCGGGCAGGCCGGCGTGATCGCCGAGATCAAGCGGGCGTCGCCGAGCAAAGGCCTGATCCGCGCCGATTTCGACCCGGCCTGGATCGCCCGCGAGTACGCGCAGGGCGGGGCCGCCTGCCTGTCGGTGCTGACTGATGAGCAGTTCTTCCAGGGTCACAACGCGTTTCTGGTGCAGGCGCGGTCAGCCTGCGCGCTGCCGGTGATCCGCAAGGATTTTCTGATCGATGAGGCGCAGGTCGTCGAGGCGCGGGCGATCGGTGCCGACTGCGTGCTGCTGATCGCTGCGGCTTTGCCGCCGGCACGGCTTAAGGCGCTGGCCGACTGCGCGCGCGCCTGGGCACTCGACGTGCTGGTCGAGATTCACGACGGCGCCGAGCTGGAACAGGTCCTCGACGCCGGCCTGGGCGGGGACTGGCTGCTGGGCATCAACAACCGCAACCTGCGCACCTTCGAGACCCGGCTGGAAACGACGCTCGATCTGCTGCCGCGGATTCCGCCCGGCATCGAGGTGGTGACCGAAAGCGGCATCGCCCGCGCCGACGATGTGCAGCGCATGCGCGCTGCCGGTGTGCACCGCTTCCTGATCGGCGAGTCGCTGATGCGACAGGCGCACCCGGGCAGCGCGCTGCGCGCCCTGATCTGAACGCACCCGTTTGCCGCGTGCCTCAGGCGGCGTGATCGGCCAGTACCAGGATGTTGCGACCCTGGGACTGCACCCTGCCTTCATCTTCCAGGGTCTTCAGTACGCGGCCCGCCATTTCCCGCGAGCAGCCGACCAGACGCGCGAGTTCCTGGCGCGAGGACCGGATCATCGTGCCGCGCGGATGCGCCTGGGCATCCGGCTTTCTGGACAGCTCGTGGAGAATCTGGGTCATGCGGCCGGCGACATCGAGGAAGGCGAGGCTGCCCAGCCTGCGGGTGGTGTCGCGCAGGCGCACGGCGAGCTGCCCGGCAAGCTCGAACATGATGTCCGGATGCTCCTGGGCGAAGCTGCGGAAGCTCAGGTAGCTGACTTCGGCGACCAGCGTCGGGGTGCGTGTGCGCACGATCGCGGTGCGCGCCTGCTGGTCGGGAAACAGGCACATCTCGCCGAAGAAGTCGCCGGGGCAGAGGTAGGCGAGCACGATCTCGCGCCCGTCCTCGTCCTCCAGCAGGATGCTGACCGATCCCTCCAGAATCAGGTACAGCGATTCCGGCGCATCGCCGGCGTGGAGGATCGTGTGCTTGGGCGGAAAGCTGCGCTTGTGCGCCCGCTCGGTGAAGGCCGGTACTGCACTCTGTGTCAGCATGGCATCCTCCCCCTGCAGCGTTGGATGGATTCTTCTTTTCGCCCAAAATAGCACATTCGCCGGTGCACGCATTACGAGGGAAAGTCATTGAAAGCACGGATTAAATGGGCCGAAAACGCCAGCTTCATCGCGGAGAGCGGCAGTGGGCATGCCCTGGTGGTTGACGGTCCGCCGGAGATCGGCGGCCGCAATCTCGGGCCGCGGCCGATGGAGCTGGTGCTGATGGGTGTGGGCGCCTGCTCGGCGGTCGACGTCACCCTGATTCTGAAAAAGGCACGCCAGCAGGTGACCGATTGCTGGGTCGAGCTGGAGGCGCAGCGCGCCGAGACCGAGCCCAAGGTGTTCACGACGATCCATCTGCACTTTGTCGTCGTCGGCCGCGATCTGGCGGAAAACCACGTCAAGCGGGCGGTGCAGCTGTCGGCGGAGAAGTACTGCTCGGCGTCGATCATGCTGGGCCGCGGCGGGGTCCGCATCGAGCACAGCCACGAGATCCGCGCCGACCGGTAATCGGATGGTCATGGAATTGCGGCCGAAATGCCGCATAATCGCGCGCTTCATCACAGCGGGCCGGGCTGTCGGCGCGGTCCCGTCGTCACCACCGGAGTCCTGAATTGGCCAAGGCAAAGCCCAAGCCGACCAACAACCCCAAGCTGAAGCTGCTCGGTTTCAACAATCTGACCAAGTCGCTGTCGTTCAACATCTATGACATCTGCTATGCGCGCACCCGCGAGCACCAGCAGGAGTACATCGAGTACATCGACGAGGCCTACAACGCCGAACGTCTGACGGCGATCCTGACTGAAGTCGCGCGCATCATCGGCGCCAACATCCTCAACGTCGCGCGCCAGGACTACGATCCGCAGGGTGCGTCGGTGACGATGCTGATCTCCGAGGGGCACCACGACGGCCTGCCGACTCCTGGCAAGTCCGGCAAGTCCGGCAAGAAGAAGGATTCGGTCGTTGCGCATCTGGATAAGTCGCACATCACCGTGCACACCTATCCCGAGACGCATCCGGACGCCGGCATCTCGACCTTCCGCGCGGACATTGATGTCTCGACCTGCGGCAAGATCTCGCCGCTGCGCGCGCTGAACTACCTGATCAAGTCCTTCGAGTCGGACATCGTGGTGATGGACTACCGCGTGCGCGGCTTCACCCGCAACGTGCGGGGCATGAAGCACTTCATCGACCATTCGGTGGAGTCGATCCAGGATTTCTTCGCGGCCGACATCAAGGAGCGCTACCAGATGATCGACGTGAACGTCTACCAGGAGTTCATCTTCCACACGAAGATGCGGCTCAAGGAGCTCGATCTCGACACGTATCTGTTCGGTGAAGGCGCCTCCGAGCTGCCGCCGCGCGAGGCCAAGAAAATCCGTGACCGCGTCAACCGCGAGATCATGGAGATCTTCTACGGCAAGAACATCCAGCGCTGAAGTCGCCTGCTGGGTGCGCAAAGGGGGTGGCCGGTGGCCACCCCCTTGTCGTTTGAGAGCATGACCGCGCTAAGCTGCGCGTGTTGTTGAGTGCAACCAGGACACGCCGCCACCGTGCACGACCACCGCCACAGTACCCACGCCGGTCAGCCCCACGCGCACCATCCGCACGCGTCAGCCGGCGGCACCGCCGCCAGGCTGAAACTGGCACTGTTGCTGACGGCCGGCTTCATGGCGGTCGAGGTGGTGGGCGGCCTGTGGTCGGGTTCGCTGGCGCTGCTGGCGGATGCCGGGCACATGCTGACCGACGCGCTGGCGCTGGCGCTGGCGCTGTGGGCGCAGGCGCAGAGCCGGCGTCCGGCCGACCCGATGCGTTCCTACGGCTATCACCGTGTGCCGGTGCTGGTCGCCTTCGTCAACGGACTGGCGCTGCTGCTGATCGTGGTCTGGATCGCGATCGAAGCGGTGCAGCGTCTGCTGGCGCCGCCGCAGATCATGGCGCCGGTGATGCTTGCGGTCGGCGCCTGCGGGCTCGCGGTCAATGTGGCGGTGTGGCTGATCCTGCGCCACGGCGCGGAGCACGACCTCAACCTGCGCGGCGCGCTGCTGCATGTGCTCGGCGATCTGCTCGGCTCGGTGGCTGCGATTGTCGCCGCCGGGGTGATTCTGCTGACCGGATGGACGCCGGTCGATCCGCTGCTGTCGCTGGTGGTGGCGGCGCTGATTCTGCGCAGTGCCTGGCGGCTGGTGCGGGAGTCGGCACACGTCCTGCTCGAGGGCACGCCCGAGGGCTTTGACGCCACCAGCTTTGCGCGCAGCCTGCCTGAGGGCGTTGCCGGTGTGCTGGGCGTGCATCATGTCCACCACTGGATGCTGACGCCCGAACGCTCGGTGATGACGCTGCACGCCGTGCTGAGCGACGACGCCGATGGCGATCGCGTGGTGCGCGAAATCAGAAGCTGGATCCACGCCCGTTACCGTGTCGGGCACGTCACCGTGCAGACCGAGCGCCGGGCGTGCGCCGATCAGGCGCACTGAACGGACGCGCCGGCACCGCGGCCCTCGGCTCAGATGCGGTAGGCGCCGTATTTCATCACCGCGGCGACGCGGCGCATCAGGCGCTTGACCGGATCCGGCAGCGCCCGGCCGCCGGCCTCGCGTGCGTCGCGGCCGTGGCGATCCTCGTCGTCGCGCATCTGTTCGAGGATGGCGCGGCTCCTCCGGTCCTCGGGCGGCAGCTGCGCGAGATGCTCGCTCAGGTGTTCGGACACCTGGCGCTCGGTTTCGTCGATGAAGCCGAGGCTCCAGCGGTCGCCGGCGAGTCCGGCGACGGCGCCGATCGCGAACGAGCCGGCGTACCACAACGGTTCGAGCTGGCTCGGACCGTTGCCGAGTTCGCGCAGGAGGTTGGCGATGTCCTTTCCCCGCAGTGGGGGAACGCCGCCCCGACACGGTACGCACTGTTTGCTTGCAAGACCTGCCATGAAAATTCCTTTCCTAAAAGGGAAGGCTGAGCCCGAGTTGATGAGGCGCCGAGTAGATCTCGAGCGAAGTGAACGGAATGTTCTTTGGTCTACCGTCGCGATACAGTAAGTCGATGAGAAACATCGTGCCGGCAGACACGATCGCGAGTTGGCCACCGATCAAGAACGATCGCGATTTCGTTTGCAGCCGCGCGGATTCCTGAAACAACGCCTCGGCCTCAGT
>JBFHQK010000126.1:0-7898 GCA_041592255.1 Fontimonas sp. | reverse complement strand
CCTGCCGCTGCATCGTCTGCATTTCCTCGAGCTGCGACTTGATCGTCGCCTCGAGCTGCTGGTTGTAGCGGCGCAGGCTGTCCGTCTCCTGGATCACCGCGCGGTACTCGGCCACCGCCTGCCGGGTCTCGTCGTCGAGCTTTTCGATGCGCCCCTGGGTCTGCTGGGCGGCCTGCTCGGTCGCCAGCTGCTCATTGACGGCACGGGTCGCCGTCGCGGTCGACTGACCCATCGCAGCTGTAGCCATCAGCAACGCCGCGGCGGCCCATCCGCTGCGCGTGATAGCGGCAGCTCGAAACAGGCTCTCGGACATGAGTGAAGTTCCTTTATCTGAAGAGTATCGATACGCGCGGGCCGCCCGGTCAGAGCCAGACCCACGAACAGGGCGCGGATGGTAGCACCTCGCCCGAAGCGGTAGAAACGGGTTTTCCCCTAACGCGGCGCGCGCCAAAAAATAAGGCGAGCCGTAGCTCGCCTTAGCTTCCCTCCCCCAGACCCTGTTCAGTCTTTGACTTTGATGTTGTCCTTGTTCTGTGCATAGATCGCCTCGCCGACGCCCTCGACCTTGACGATGTCGGTGTCGGCCTTGAACGGCCCATGCTCCGCGCGATACTTGACGATGGCTTCCGCCTTGGCCGGACCGACGCCCTTGAGCTCCTTGGCCAAGGTCTTCGCGTCCGCCGTATTGATGTTGACCGGACCGGCGTGCGCAACGCCCACGCCCAGCAAGCCCGCCACCAAGATCCCCCGAATCAGCGTATTCATTCGCTTCGCTCCGATGGTCCGTCGCTTTCCTGCGACGCAGCGACTCTATCGGCTGCGTCGCGAAAAGAAACTTGGCCGAATGGCTAGGTACGCATTAGCCCTCCGTCCAGCTTGGCGGGCCGCCGATCGCGTGCAGCGGCCCGGGTCGTGTCCGGTTCCTGCCGCCCTGGATGGCGGCGGGCGGGACCAATAAAGCAGCAGTTCGGGTTCGGCAGTGCCAGCTTCCGTAAAGTGGTTGGCGTGGGCCGCCACTCAGCCCCCATTGCAACTGGCCAAATAAAAAAGCCGACATCGAGTCGGCTTCTTTATTGAATGACGGAGAGGGTGGGATTCGAACCCACACGACTCCCATATAACTCAATTGTCTACATAGACTTGGGGCGCCGGCGGGGCAAGTCAGCGCGGGGGCAGCGGCGAGAGACCCGGTTGGAGTGGCAGCTCAGCGTCCGTCGCGCCTCGCGCAGATCACAGCACCGCTTCCAGCCCCTTGCGATCGATGATGTCGAGCAGCTTCTGCGAAGGCCCGCTCGGACGCTTGTCGCCCACCTCCCATTTGCGGACGGTGGATGGGCTGGTATTGAGAACGCTGGCCAGCACCGCCTGACTCAGTTGCAGGCGCTCGCGCAGTGCCCTGACCTTTGCGGCGTCGTAGGCCCGCACAGGCTCCAGGCACAGCGCGTCGTACTTGCCCATCTTGCGCTTGTCGATGAACCCGAGACGGTGCAGGTCGCTGGCGGTCTCGTGAACCGCTTCGAGGATGCGGCTCCTGGCTTTGGTCTTGGTCGTCATGAGCAGATCTCCTGCAATGTGCCTTCGGCAACGGCTCGATCCAGCTGCGTGCCGGTCCGTCCCAGCAGATCGGCGGCCAGCTGCTGCAAGGCTTCGAGTTCTTCGTGGCCGATATTCGCGCGCTCGTTCTTCTCGAAGCCGAATACAAAGAACCAGCGGGCGCCCTTGTTGGTCGCGACGAGGGTGCGGGCGCCACCTCGCTTGCCGCGACCGGCCAGGCCGATACGCTTCTTGACGACGCCGCCGCCCAGTTCAGCGTCGATCAATCCGGCCGTCATTTCGTCGACCGCCCGACACAAGGCCTCATCGGTCAAGTCCGACTTGCGCATCCATCGGCAGAAATGACGGGTTTTGAAGACGCGCTTCATTCGTTTCGAGTATGCCACTTAGTGGCATACATTGTCCAAGAGAGGGCTGCTGAAGTCGGGTTGCCAGTCGAGGGGGAGAGTGACCGATGGCCCAGTCTTATCCATCTGGTGACTAACTCGAAGGGCCTTGGCCTCACCCGTCCGGGCAGAAACACAGCCAGATCGGCGCGCCTACAGCCTCTGACTAGCGTCGTCTTCTCGGACGCGCCCCTCAAAAGCTTGGGGCATATTTGGGGCAAAACCAGTCACGCGAGGTGATGTCCTGCAACGCCGAGGTCGCGACGCGATCGGGCTACGTAGCTGATTCATTTTACAAAGAAAAACGCCGCATTACGCGGCGTTTCATCAAGATGGCGGAGAGGGTGGGATTCGAACCCACGGTACGCTTGCGCGTACGCCTGATTTCGAGTCAGGTACATTCAACCACTCTGCCACCTCTCCGTGTTCGGTGTGCGGCCGCGCGGTACGCCGGAGCGCGGCCGCGTGGCCGGGACGGGATTCGCAGCTTCCGGGAAACCCGTGTGCTAGCGTGTGGTCTATCCCAGCCCGTGCAGGGCGCGAATTCTAAATGAAACCAGCCGCGACGCCTACCTCCCGTTGGTCAGTCCTGCGCCGCCTGTGGCGGCTGGGGCCGCTGTTGCTGCTGATCGCCTGGCTCGGACTGGTCGCCACCTGCTCGCCGCGTCAGCCGCTGCTGCAGGAAGTGCGCGCGGCGGGCGTGCTGCGCGTGGCCACCATCAACAGTCCGACCACCTATTACATCGGTCCGGGCGGCGAGGCGGTCGGCTTCGAGTACGACCTCGCCGCCGGATTCGCCAAATCGCTGGGGGTCGCGCTGGATATCCGCGTCGCCGCCAATGCGCCCGAAGCCGCCCAACTGG
Organism: Fontimonas sp.; assembly: GCA_041592255.1. Classification (GTDB taxonomy): domain Bacteria; phylum Pseudomonadota; class Gammaproteobacteria; order Nevskiales; family Nevskiaceae; genus Solimonas. Next base: position 5,095 of record JBFHQK010000126.1, on the reverse strand, counting down.
TCCGCGCCGGCGACGTCCATCTGGCCGCGGCGGGCATCGGCATCACGGCAGACCGTGCACGCGCGATGCGGCTGACGCGCCCCCTGCACAGTGTCGTGCCGCTGCTGGTGTACCGCAAAGGCGGCGAACGCCCCCGGCAACTGTCGGATCTGCGCGGAACGCTGCGCGTCGTCGCCGACAGCGCCCACGCCGCACACCTGCGCGCACTGCGCGAGCAGTCCGCGCCGCGGCTGGAATGGGAGGAAAGTGCGGACGCCGAGGCCGAGGAACTGCTGCTCGCGGTGGCCAACGGCGAGATCGACTACACCGTGGCCAACTCGGACCTCGTCGCCATCAACCAGCGCTACTACCCGCGGCTGCGCGTCGCCTTCACCCTCGCCGAAACCCAGCCGCTGGCCTGGGCGTTCTCGGCCGAGCGTGACGACAGCCTGCTGCAGGCGGCCGAACGCTACCTGGACGAGCTGGGCGAAACCGAGCTTTCGCGCCTGCGCGACCGCTATTTCGGCCACGTCGATCAGGTCGACCGCTACGGCGCGCTGACCCTGGCGGTCCACGCGGACACGCGCCTGCCCAAGTTCCGCAAGCACTTCGAGGCCGCCGCGCAGGCCACCGGACTGGACTGGCGCCTGCTCGCCGCGATCGGCTACCAGGAATCGCACTGGGATCCGGCCGCGGTCAGCCCCACCGGCGTGCGCGGCATCATGCAGCTGACCAGCGCCACGGCAGACCTGCTGGCGGTGAGCAACCGCGAGGATCCGGCCGAGAGCATCCGCGGCGGTGCGCGCTACTTCCGCCAGCTGCTCGACAAGCTGCCGGCCGACATCGTCGAACCCGACCGCACCTGGCTGGCCCTGGTCGCCTACAACATCGGCTACGGCCACCTGCTCGACGTGCGCGAGCTGACGCAGCAGCAGGGCGGCGATCCCAATCGCTGGCTCGACGTGCGCGAGCGGCTGGCGCTGCTGACCCAGCGCAAGTGGCACAGCCGCACCAAGTTCGGCTACGCACGCGGCCACGAGGCCCGCACCTATGTCGGCAACATCCGCACCTACTACGACATGCTGGTGTGGATGACCGGCGTGCCGGCGAGCACGCCGCAACCGCCGCCGCCCGTGGTCGAGGTGGTGCCCGACAAGCGCGACAAGGACCCGCTGGGCATCGACTCGCCGATCCTCTGACGCCGGCGTTCAGCGGATCAGCAGGCGCTCGACGATCTCGCCGCGGCCGAGGTGGCGGTCGATGATCTCATCGACATCCTCCTCGTCGACATAGGTGTACCAGACCCCTTCGGGATAGACGACCAGGCACGGCCCCTGCTCGCAGCGGTCCAGACAGCCGGCCTGATTGATGCGGACCCGCCCCGGACCGGCGAGGCCGAGCTGCTTGACCCGCTGCTTGGCGTAATCGCGCACGCGCGACGCGCTCTTGTCGTTGCAGCAGGTGCGCTCGCCCGGCGCGCGCTGGTTGCAGCAGAAGAAAACGTGGTGACGGTAGTAGCTGCTCACGGCGACAAGTTCGGCAAACGGGCGGCATCATCCGGCCGATGCGCCGGACGCGGGGCATCCTACATCGATTCAGCCGCTGGCCGCGCGCGCCAGCTGCGCTTCCAGGCGCAACAGGATCAGATCGGCCATTTCCGCCTGGATGAACTCGCGCAGCCGCGCCTCCTCGGCCTCCTTGGCCAGGATCTGCTCGGGCTGGAAGCTGTAGTCGCGCGTCAGACGCAGATCGCCGGGCTCGATCAGCGGCCGGCCGGCGCGCAGCACCTGATAGCGCACGCTGGTCACCAGCCGGAATTCCAGCGCCTTGCCGTCGGTGCCAATCGACAGCACTTCGCGCGTCTCCGCCAGCTCGCTCAGGCGGATCACCGTGGTCTGGTCGTCGCTGCCGCCGCGCACCTCCGCGCCGCGCCGCTGCAGGCTCGCGCGCAAGGCGGTCTCCAGCGGCGGCCGCAGCACGCGGTACGGCGCAATCACCTCGATGTAGACCGTCTGCAGCGGCGCCGGCAGCGGCCGGGTGCCCGCGAGATGGAAGCCGCAGGCGCCCAGGACCAGGGTCAGCAGCAACAGGAGCGCGCGCATCGCCACTAGACGACGAAGTTGACCAGCTTGCCCGGCACGACGATCTGCTTCTTCACCGTCTGCCCGGCAATGAAGCGCTGCACGTTCTCGTCGGCCAGCGCCAGCCCCAGGATCTCGTCCTTGCCGGCGCCCGCGGGCACCTCGATGTTGGCGCGCAGCTTGCCGTTGACCTGAACCACGATCGCCAGGCTGTCCTTGGCCAGCGCCGCGGCATCCACCGCCGGCCAGCGCTGCGCCAGCAGATCGTCGCCGCCGCGCAGGTGCTGCCACAGCTCATGGCACAGGTGCGGCACGATCGGCTGCAGCATCAGCGTCACCGCCTCCCAGACCTCCTGCAGCACCGCGCGCCCCTGCGCCGAGGCGTCGTCGAAGCGGGCGGTGTCGTTGATCAGCTCCATCACCGCGGCGATTGCGGTGTTGAAGGTCTTGCGCCGGCCGTAGTCGTCGCTGACCTTGGCAATCGTCTCATGCAGCTTGCGGCGCAGGGCCTTCTGCGCGGCGCTCAGCGCGGAGGTGTCCAGCGCCGCCACCGGCCCGGCGGCCACGTGCTGCTGCACGCCGCGCCACAGCCGGCGCAGGAAGCGCGAGGCGCCGTCGACGCCGTCGTCGCGCCAGTCCAGCGACGCATCCGGCGGCGCGGCGAACATCGCGAACAGCCGCACCGTGTCGGCGCCGTAGGCATCGATCAGCGCCTGCGGATCGACGCCGTTGTTCTTCGACTTCGACATCTTCTCGACGCCGCCGATCGTCACCGGACCGCCGTCGGTATTCAGCGTCGCGCTGAGCGGCTGGCCCTTGGCATCGAGCGTCAGCTCGACCTCGGCCGGGTTGATCCACTGCTTCTTGCCGCCCTCGCCTTCGCGGTAATACGTCTCCTTGACCACCATGCCCTGGGTCAGCAGCTGGGTGAACGGCTCGTCGCTGCGCACCAGGCCTTCGTCGCGCATCAGCTTGTGGAAGAAGCGCGCGTAGAGCAGATGCAGGATCGCGTGCTCGATGCCGCCGATGTACTGATCCACCGGCAGCCAGTAGTTGGCGCGCGCATCGAGCATCTCGCGGTCGTTGTCGGCGCAGGCGTAGCGCGCGTAGTACCAGCTCGACTCCATGAAGGTGTCGAAGGTGTCGGTCTCACGCTCGGCCGGTCCGCCGCAGTGCGGGCAGGTAGTCTTGCGCCACTCGGGGTCGGCCTTGATCGGCGACTGCACACCGGTGAACGCCACCTCCTCCGGCAGCATCACCGGGAGCTGATCCTCCGGCACCGGCACCGCGTCGCAGCTGGCGCAGTAGATCACCGGAATCGGGCAGCCCCAGTAGCGCTGGCGCGACACGCCCCAGTCGCGCAGGCGGAAGTTCACGCGGCGGCGGCCGGTGCCGGCCTGCTCGAAGCGCGCGGCGATCGCGTCGAAGGCCTGGCGATGGTTCAGGCCGTCGTACGCGCCGGAATTCACCAGCCGCAGCTGCGGATCGGTCTTGTCGGCGTACCAGTCCTGCCAGCGCTCGACGTCGTAGACCGCATCGCCCACCGCAATCACCTGCCGGATCGGCAGGCCGTAGGCGTGCGCGAACGCGAAATCGCGCTCGTCGTGGCCCGGCACCGCCATCACCGCGCCGGTGCCGTAGCCCATCAGCACGAAGTTCGCCGCCCACACCGGCACTTTCGCGCCGGTGATCGGATGAATCGCGTCGATGCCCAGCGGCATGCCCTTCTTCTCGGCCGTCTCCAGCTCGGCCTCGGCCACCCCGCTGCGCACCGCGTCCTTGAGAAACGCCGCCAGCGCGGGATTGTTCGCCGCGGCCTTGATCGCCAGCGGATGCTCGGCCGCCACCGCCATATAGGTCACGCCCATCAGCGTGTCCGGACGGGTCGTGAACACCGTCAGCGGCTCGGCTTCGCCTTCCACTGCAAACTGCAACTCCAGACCTTCCGAACGGCCGATCCAGTTGCGCTGCATCGTCTTGACCGCCTCCGGCCAGCCCGGCAGCCGGTCCAGATCGTCCAGCAGCTCCTGGGCGTAGGCGGTGATCTTCAGGAACCACTGCGGGATCTCCTTGCGCTCGACCAGCGCGCCCGAGCGCCAGCCGCGGCCGTCGACCACCTGCTCGTTGGCCAGCACCGTCTGGTCCACCGGATCCCAGTTCACCACCGCGTTCTTGCGGTAGACCAGCCCCTTCTTCATCAGCCGCGTGAACAGCAGCTGCTCCCAGCGGTAATACCCCGGCCGGCAGGTGTCCACGCGCCGCGACCAGTCGTAGGCAAAGCCCAGCCGCTGCAGCTGGTTCACCATGTACTCCATGTTGGCGTAGGTCCACGCCGCCGGCTGCGTGTGATTCGCAATCGCCGCGTTCTCCGCCGGCAAACCGAAGGCATCGAAGCCCATCGGCTGCAGCACGTTCTTGCCCAGCATGCGCTGATAACGCGCGATCACGTCGCCGATCGTGTAATTGCGCACATGCCCCATGTGCAGCTTGCCGCTCGGATACGGAAACATCGACAGGCAGTAGAACTTCTCGCGCGCCGGATCCTCCGCAACCTCGAAGGACTTGTGCTGCGACCAGAACGCCTGGGCGGCCCGCTCGACGTCGGCGGGTGAGTACTGCTCTTGCATGGGGATTGGAAGGACCAGACCGGAAAGCGCGGAGTTTATCAGCCGCCTCCGCTGCAGCGGACCGCACCGGCCACCGCCCCTGCGCCCGCGGCCGTGCGGATGTCGTTGCGGCACACCCACCAGCCCAGGGCGAGATGCGACAGGATTTGTCAGTATGTGACGCCTTCGACCACGTCGCGCCCGGCCGCGCACTCACTGCCATCCTGTAAGTCATTGTTTTGTCGATGTCCGGCACGTCAGCGATCGGCTGGCACAGCGCCTGCTGTCAGAAAAGGCGCACAGGGAGACGTTCCTGGTGCGACCCACGATCCAATTGGAGAGGTTTCACATGAAGAAGCAACAGGGCTTCACGCTGATCGAACTGATGATTGTCGTCGCGATTATCGGGATACTGGCATCGATAGCCAT
>JBFHQK010000125.1:0-7947 GCA_041592255.1 Fontimonas sp. | reverse complement strand
TTGTGGCTCAACCGGCGCGCCTGGATGTCAATCGGCTGGCCGTTGACCAGCGGTCTGCGGCCGCCGCCATCGCCGCCGACGTGGACGATGTAATAGCCGTCGGCGCGGCGCGTGATCGCGGCGACCTGCACGCCGGGTTTGCCGATCGTCGTCAGTGCCTTGGACAACTCCAGCTCCTTGCCGGCATTGGGGCCGCTGGAGACGCGCAGCTTGGCCAGCAGCGGTCGCATCCCCGCGGCTGCGGGGGCGGGTGTGGCAGCACGCGCCATGCTCGCCGGCGCGGGAGCGGGGGGCGGCGTCGGCGGTGGCGCCGCCGCCTTGCTGACCTGCGCATCGAACGCCGCGCCGAACTGGCCCGGCTTCAGAATCATCGTTTTCTCAAAGTCGTCGTCGGCGCCCAGGGCGCCGTGGTACTTGAGAGTGTTGCGGCCGATCGAGATCAGGTCGCCGTCGGCGAGCGGGTGCTTGGCGATCTGCTTGCCGTTGACCTGGGTGCCGTTGGTGGAATCAAGATCTTCCAGGAACGAGTCCTGCTGGAGCGTGATCACCACGGCGTGATGGCCCGACACCGCCTTGTCCTTCAGGCAGATGTCGTTGTCGCCATGCCGGCCGATGGTCACGCGTTCCTTGTCGAGGGGGAATTCGCGGCTCTGGCCGCTGCTGTCGGTGATGGTGAGTGTGCCCATATCCTTAGCCTGTTGTTCTCAGAGGTCGCCGGTGCATCCGGCGACACGATCGAGCCGGGCTGCGGCCCTGCATGTGCAACGCGCCTGCATGGCGCTAGACCCAATCCATCAGACGCTCGTACCACGGCCGACCGCGCACGAACGAGCCGTCCACCCGCGCCAGCACGACGGAAATGTTGTCCTTGCCGCCGGCGTCGTTGGCGAGCGCGACCAGTTCCCGCGCCGCCTGTTCAAGGCTATCAGCGTACTTTCCCAGTGTTAAGCCGATAATTTCATCTGACACCATGTCGTTGAGGCCGTCGGAGCAGAGCAGAATCACATCGCCGACCTCCACCGTGTCCTCGATCAGGTCGGCGAGCACCGCCGATTCGACCCCCAGTGCGCGCGTGACGATGTTCTTGCGCACCAGCTTGGCGGCCTGGTCGCGGTCATAGTGGCCGCGGGCGATGAGCTCCTCGATCAGGGAGTGATCGCGCGTGATCAGCTCGAGCTGGCCGTTGCGGAAGCGGTACAGCCTGGAATCGCCGACATAGGCGATCGAGATGCGGTCATCGTGAAGCAGGCAGGTGACGATGGTGGTGCCCATTCCGGCGCACTGCGGCTGGCTCTGCGCGACGGAGTGAATCGTGCGATGGGCGTCGTCGACGGCCTCCTGGAGCAGCAGCGCCTCGACGCTGTGGCCGGTCTCGGCGTCGATCTCGCCGTGCCGGAGGTCACGCCAGCGGCGGCGCACGACGTCCAGCACCGTGGTCACGGCAATGCCGCTGGCGATCTCGCCGGCGTTGTAGCCCCCCATGCCGTCGGCCAGCACCAGCAGGCCGCTGTCGAGGTCTTCGCCGACGGCGTCCTCGTTGTTCTGACGCACGCGGCCGGTGTCGGACAGCAGCGCGGTCGCAATCTTGTCCTTAAGGCCCATGAGCGCGTCAGACGGCGCTGGGGATGGAAACCGCGGCGCGCAGCTCACGGGCAAATTCGGCGCCGCGCTGATAGCGTTCCTCCGGCTTCTTGCGCAGCGCACGGTCCGCGATGGCGCTCAGCGCGGGCGGCAGATCCGGGCGCATCACCGCCAGCGGCGGGTGCGCTTCGTTGGTGATCTTGAACATCAGCGTGGCCATCGAGTCGGCCTGGAACGGCAGTGCACCGGTCAGCAGCTGGTAGAGCGTGACCCCCAGCGAGAAAAGATCGGAGCGCCCGTCGACATGCCGGCCGGCCAGCTGCTCGGGCGACATGTAGCTGGGCGTGCCCAGCACCATGCCGGTGCGGGTCTTGCTGGAATCGGCGATGCGCGCGATGCCAAAGTCCATCAGCTTGATCACCTGGCGGGCCTCGGTCAGCATCATGTTCGCCGGTTTGATATCACGGTGGACGATGCCGTTACTGTGCGCATAGTCGAGCGCGTCGGCGGCGTCGGCGATGATGCGGACGACTTCGGGCACCGGCAGCAGGGCGTTGGGCCGCGTGTAGCGGGTCAGATCGTGGCCGCGGATGAACTCCATCGCGATGTAGGCGAGGTCGTGTTCCTCGCCGGCGTCGAAGATCGCAACGATATTCGGGTGCGCCAGACGGCCGGCGGTCTCCGCTTCGCGGAAAAACCGTGCCTTGATCCCGGCCAGCTCGTCAGGCTCGAATTCCTGCGACAGGGCCATGGTCTTGATCGCCACCTGGCGCCCGATCTTGGGGTCGCGGCCCATGTAGACGGTGCCCATCGCCCCCTTGCCCAGTTCCTTTTCGACCTGGTAACGGCCCAGCATCGGCTTTTCCAGCTGCTGGGTGGCGTCGAGCATCAGCGTGCCGCCCGGATGCGCGGTTGCGCCACTGCCGCCGAGGATGACGGTTTCCGAGAGCTTCCGGGCGCGGGCGAGTTTCTGCGCGATGTCGCGGAAGCCGCGATTGTGGCCGGCGATGTATTCGTAGACCGACTCGGCCTTGTTGAACTGGCGCTTGCGCTCGAAGTCGAGTGCCAGGTTGTAGAGCAGGTCCAGCAGGCGATCGTCGACGGGCTGCACGCGGCGGAACTTCTCGAACGCCATGTCGAGCTGACCCTGGCCCTGGAAGGCCAGGCCGAGCATCCGGTTGGACTCGGCGCCCTCGATCTCGCTGGAGTGCTTGAGGCGCTCGGTAATGTTGAAGCGCTTGACCGTCATGAACGCATGGCCGCACAGCAGGAACAGCGTCGCCACCGTGAGTTTGAGCCACAGTGCGGCGCTGACCATCAGCCCGATCTGGGCCGCCATCAGGCCGGTGGCGAGGATCAGCGTCAGTGCCGCGGCGCTGCCGGCGCGCAGCCGTGGCAGCAGCAGCGCAAGGTAGAGCGCCAGCAGCGCGAACGTGCCGAGCTCGACCGCATCGGCCCAGTGCGGGCGGGTGAAGAAGTCGGCCTGCAGCAGGCTGGACACCGAGTGCGCGAGCATGGTCACCGGGGCGGTGGCCGCCGACACCGGCGTGGCAAAGGTGTCGCCGGTGCCGGCCGCGGTGGTGCCGATCAGCACGATCTTGTCGCGGTACTTGGCGGCCGGCAGCTTGCCCGCCAGCACGTCGTACGCCGAATCGACCGCGAATGCCGGTTGCGCCGCATCGCCGCGGTAGTAGTGCGTATACATGCGCAGCGCCGGGCTGGTGCGGATGGTCAGCCCGCCCATCGCGATGCCCTCGCCCAGGCGCACCTCGATGTCGGCGGCGCCGAGATTGAGCGCGGAGGCGGCGATCAGCAGCGACAGCGACGGATAGAACTCGTCGAAGTGCTGCAGAACCAGAGGTTCGAAGCGCACCGCGCCGTCAACGTCGGGGGTGACATTGAGGTGGCCGATGCCCGCGGCCACGCCGCCCAGCGCGGCGATCGGCAGCAGGGCTTCGCGGGTGGGCAGTGGCAAGGCACCGTCGGCGCGGGCGCCGACGCGATCCTGGAGGTTTGCCAGCGCGCTGCGGCGCACGAACTCGGGCAGAGCGGCGTCGGGGCGGCCTTGCGGGCGGCCGATCGAGAACAGCATCGGCAGCAGCACGCGGCCGTGCTGGCGCAGCGCGCGGGCCAGCACGGCATCGGGCGCGGCGTCGGAGGTCGAGGCGGCCGCCAGCCGCCCCAGCAGGTCGGTCATCAGGCCGCGGTAGTCGCGCGCCAGTGCCGATGCGGCATAGGCCGAGGCGATCCCGGCCAGTTGCGGGTTATCGCGCGCCGCATCCTCGAGCAGTTCGGCAAAGGTGTCGATCTCGACCGGAATCTGCTGCGTCAGCGGTGAGCGCGCGAGCTGCTGGGCGATGGGCGCCAGCGCCGCGCCGCCGCCGCCTGCTTCGGCTTCGAGATAGAGCGCGGTGTTGGCGATGACCTTGGCGCCGCCCTCGCGCAGGCGGTCAATCAGCTCGGCCTGGCGGCTGCGTGGCCAGGGCCAGCGGCCGAGGTTGGCGATCGAGCTGTCGTCGATCGCGACGATGGCGATGCGATCCGACGGCGTGCGCGTGCGCGCGCCCACGCCCAGGTCGTAGGCGTAGCGTTCCAGCGAGGCGAAGCCGTCGGCGAACACCGCAAACGCGACGACGGCGAAGGCAAGGGTGAAGGCAAGTGCGGCGAACCAGTCCCGTGTCCAGAGTCTTGGGTGCACCGCCGAACCCCCCGAATCTACTTGCGCTAGTGCATTTGCATTAAGCTCATAGTACCTGTTTTTCAAGGCAATCTAAATGAATCCGAGGCGATCGTCGGCGCTCGATGGCTAAGCTGCGAAGCGAATACGTGTGTCAGAGCTGTGGCGCCGCAAGCCCGAAGTGGGCCGGGCAGTGCCCCGATTGTGGCAACTGGAACACGCTGGTTGAGACGCAGGCGGCGCCGCGCGCGTCGCGCACCGGCGGCATCAGCGGCACCGCGCTGGGCCGGGTGCAGCGCCTGAGCGAGGTGAGCATCGAAGAAACGCCGCGGGCCAGCACCGGCATGCCCGAGGTCGATCGCGTGCTGGGGGGCGGCATCGTGCCGGGCGCGGTGATCCTGATCGGCGGCGACCCCGGCATCGGCAAGTCGACCCTGCTGCTGCAGGTGCTGTCGTCGCTGGAGTCGCGGCTGTCGACGCTGTACGTCACCGGCGAAGAGTCGCTGGCGCAGGTCCGCATGCGCGCGCAGCGGCTGGGACTCGGCAATCTGGAGATGCCGGTGCTTGCCGAGACGGCGGTCGAGCAGGTACTCGCGCAGCTGACGCGGCTCAAGCCCGCCTTCGTCGTCGTCGATTCGATCCAGACGCTGTATACCGAGGCACTGGATTCGGCGCCGGGCTCGGTGTCGCAGCTGCGCGAATGCGCCGCGCAGCTGGTGCGTCACGCCAAGGCCTCGCAGACAGCGGTGGTGCTGGTCGGCCACGTCACCAAGGAAGGTGCGATCGCCGGTCCGCGCGTGCTCGAGCACATGGTGGATACCGTGCTGTACTTCGAGCACGACCCCGGCTCGCGCTTCCGCATCGTGCGCGCGATCAAGAACCGCTTCGGTGCGGTCAATGAGCTCGGCGTGTTTGCGATGACCGATGTCGGCCTCAAGGAAGTTAGCAATCCGTCGGCGCTGTTCCTGTCCCGGCATGCCGAGCCCGTGCCCGGCAGCGTGGTCACGGTGTCGCGCCAGGGCAGCCGGCCGCTGCTGGTGGAGGTGCAGGCCCTGGTCGACCGCTCGCTGGTCGGCACGCCGCGCCGGGTCACGCTGGGATTGGAAAACAATCGGCTGAACATGCTGCTGGCCGTGCTGCACCGCCACGGCGGCATCGCGCTGGGCGATCAGGACGTGTTCGCCAATGTCGTCGGCGGCATGCGCATCCAGGAGACCGCGGCCGATCTGCCGCTGCTGCTGGCAGCGTTGTCGAGCTTCCGTTCACGGCCCTGGCCGGGGGACTGGGTGGCCTTCGGCGAAGTCGGCCTGGCCGGCGAGGTCCGTCCGGTCGCCGCCGGCGAGGAACGGCTGCTCGAGGCGGCCAAGCAGGGCTTCAAGCGCGCGATCGTGCCGGAGGGCAACCGGCCGCGGCGCGGGGCCAAACTCGAGCTCGAAGTCGTGCCGGTGGCACGCCTGGCCGAGGCGCTGGAGCTGCTCTAGGGCCGATTAACGCTACTCGGGCGCTCAGGCGACCTTGCGCGCGGCGCCGGGGGGCACGGCCTGCGGCGGCCAGACCCGTGTCGCCTTGACCGCGTTGGCGCGCATTTCGGTGATTTCGAAGCGGTAGCCGGCGACCTCGACCTTGGCGCCGGTCTGCGGCACGTGTTCGAGCTGCTCCAGCATCAGGCCATTGATGGTCTTGGGGCCGCTGGTCGGCAGCTTCCAGCCGAGATTCTTGTTGAGGCTGCGGATCGTCACCGAGCCGGTCACGCGGTAGCTGCCGTCGGGATCGGCGTAGACATTCTTGATGCGCGTGGCCGGGTCCGACGTGAACTCGCCAATCACTTCCTCGAGGATGTCCTCGATGGTCACCAGCCCCTGAATGTCGCCGTACTCGTCGACGACAAAGCCGATGCGGCGCTTCTGGTTCTGGAAGTTGAGCAGCTGCTGGTTGAGCGGGGTGCCTTCGGGGATGAAATAGGGTTCGCGCGCGAGTGCGAGCAGGCTCTGCACGTCGAGGCTGTCCTCGGCGGCCAGGCGCACGACGCGGCGCAGATGCACCACGCCCTTGAGGTTGTCGATCGAGCCGTCGAAGACCGGAATCCGGGTGTGCTGACTCGACGTGATGGCTTCGCGGACGGCGGGCCAGGGCTCCGAGATGTCGATGCCGACAATCTCGTTGCGCGGCACCATGATGTCCTCGACAGTGGCCTTTTCCAGATCGAGGATCGACAGCAGCATTTTCTGGTGGCGGTGCGGGATCATCGCCCCGGCCTCGGCGACCACGGTGCGCAGTTCCTCGGAGCTGAGGCTGTGCTGGGCCGCGTCCTCGGAGGTGACGCCGAACAGGCGCAGGATGCCGTTGCCGATCATCGTGACCGCCCAGACCAGCGGGTACATCACACGCAGCAGCGGCCACAGGACGTAGGCGGCCGGAATGCCGATGCGTTCCGGGTGCAGGGCGGCAAGCGTCTTGGGGGTGACTTCGCCGAAGATCAGCAGCAGCAGCGTGACGACGCCGGTGGCCACGGCGATGCCGGTCTCGCCGGGGAACAGGCGCAGGCCGATGAGCGTGGCGACCGAAGCCGTCAGCGTGTTGAAGAAGTTGTTGCCGAGCAGGATGGTTCCGATCAGGCGGTCCGGGCGCTGCAGCAGCGTATGCGCCAGCCGGGCGCCGCGATCGCCCTTCTGCGCGCGGGTCTTCAGGCGATAGCGGTTCATCGTCATCAGCCCGGTTTCAGAGCCGGAGAAGAATGCGGAACAGCACAGCAGTACAGCGAGCAGCCCGAACAGGGCGGATAAGGGTATATCGTCCAAGAGCGCGGGCAGTGTGGTGGCCGTGTCAGCTGCGCTAGTTAGCGAACGTCGCTGCCCGCTGTCAACTCGCGGACGCTGGCCGGAACGCGCTAACTCCAGTGGCGGCCGAGGAATTGTTCCAGTATCAGCTTGCTGCCGAAATAGGCCAGCACCAGCGTGCCGTAGCCGGCGAGGGTCCAGCGGATGGCGGTGCGGCCGCGCCAGCCGTAATGCCGGCGGCCCCACAGCAGCACGCCGAAGATCAGCCATGCGCTCAGTGACAGCAGCGTCTTGTGTGCCAGATGCTGCGCAAGCCAGTCGCGGATGAACCAGAGACCGGAGAGCAGGGTCAGCGACAGCAGGGCAAAACCGATCGCGATCAGCTGGAACAGCAGGCGTTCCATGGTCTGCAGCGGGGGCAGCGCGCGGGCAAGCCCGGTCATCCGATGGCCGCGCAGCAGGCGCTCCTGGGCGGCGAGCAGGCAGGCGTGCACCGCGGCCAGCGTGAGCAAGCCTGACGACAGCAGCGACAGCACGATATGGCTGCGCGTCTTCCAGTCGCTGATGGGAAGGTCGCTGGGCGCCGTGGACCAGACTGCGGCGACGAGCGCGGCGACGAGCGCGGCGACGCCGGCGGCCGGGTAGATCGCGGCGCCCAGGGTGCGCAGCGGTTCGCGGAAGCAGAGCGCCCACAGCAGCGCGGCCGACTGCCAGGTGAACAGCGACAGCGCCTCGCTGATGCCGATGGTGATGGCGCCGCCGTGGAAGACATGGCGGCTCAGATCCCAGCCATGCAGGAGCAGGGCCGGCAGCGGAAGCCAGCGCTCAAGTGCGGTCGCCGGCGGCGGGCGCAGGACGAGGGCGGCGACGGCTGCGTACAGCAGGAGTGCGGCAAGGCTCGGGATCATGGTC
>JBFHQK010000124.1:0-7972 GCA_041592255.1 Fontimonas sp. | reverse complement strand
GGCGTGTTGGCGCGCGCGCGCCGCATGCTACATTAACTGCAGCATGCAACCTGTTGAGCTGCGGTCGGATGGACTCTGAAGCATCTTGCCCTCGCCGGGGTCTCGAGCGATGACCTTGCGCGCGGTGTTGTTCGATGTCGACGGCACGCTTGCCGACACTGAGGCGCTCGGTCACCGACCCGCGTACAACCGCGCCTTTCGCAAGCTCGGGCTCGACTTTCGCTGGGGACCGAAGCGGTACCGGCGTCTGCTGGCGCTGCCCGGCGGGCGGGAGCGACTCAAGTACTTCGTGCAGCACGATCAGCCGGATCTGGGCGCGCAGCGGGCCGAGGCGGAAGCCGACCTCGATGCCTGGGTGGCCAAGGTGCATGAGATCAAGTCCAAGTACTTCCGTCGGCGCATGCGCGACGGCAAGGTGCCGCTGCGACCGGGCATCGCGCGCATCATGCGCGAGGCGCGTGAACGCGGACTCAAGCTCGCGATCGTCACCAATGCCAGCCTGAAGACGCTCAAGCCGGTGCTGAAGTACTGCATGGGCCCGGAGCTGGCGGCCGAGATCGCGGTGATCGCCAGCGGCGAGGAAGTCGCGCACAAGAAGCCCGCGCCCGACCTCTATCGTCTCGCGCTGCGGCGCCTGGGCGTGAGCGCGCAGGAATGCGTCGCGCTCGAGGATTCCGAGATGGGACTCGGGGCGGCCAGCGCCGCGGGTGTGGCGGCGGTGGTCACGGTCAACCGCGACACCGTCGAGCAGGACTTTCGCGAGGCGGCCCTGGTGGTGTCGAGCCTGGGCGAGCCCGGCGCGCCGGCGCACGTGCTGCGCGGTGTGCTCGCCGGGCCGCAGTGGGTGACGGTCGACAGCCTGCAGCGCATCGTCGAGCCCAAGAGCGCGGGGCAAGCGCGCGCGGCGTGAGCAGCGGGGGGCTCGCGTCAAGTTGTCGCGTGCGATGGGCCGCTATACTCGCGCGCCTGACGCCAAGGGGATACGCATGCGACGCTGGAACGGTTGGGGTGACGATGACGATCATTACGCGCTAGGTGAGGATGCGCGTGCGTTCCTGAGCGAGCGCATCGGGCCGGCGCAGGCGCCGCGCGATGCCACGCTCGAAGCAGCGCTGGGGTCGGTGCCGGACAGCCGCCTGCCGGCCGCCAGTCCGTTCGACACCGACGCCCGGCTGCGCCTGCTGCACGCGCGCGGACAGAGTTTCCCGGACTGGCTGGCGATGCGCTCCGGGCGCATGGGACCGTATGCCGATGGTGTCGCGCTGCCGGCGACTCACGATGAGGCGGCCCAGGCGCTGGCTGCGGCGCGCCGGATCGGCGCGATCGTCGTTCCCTACGGCGGCGGCACCAGCGTGGTCGGCCATCTGAACATTCCGGCGGGCGAGCGCCCGGTGGTCAACATCTCGCTGGAGCGCCTGAACCAGCTGCTGACGGTCGACGCTACGTCGTACCTGGCAACGCTGGGAGCGGGCACGCCTGGGCCGGCGGTCGAGGCGCAGCTGCGCGCGCACGGCTTCATGCTGGGGCACTTCCCGCAATCCTACGAATACTCGACGCTGGGCGGCTGGGTGGTGACGCGGTCCTCCGGTCAGCAGTCACTGCGCTACGGCCGCATCGAGCAGCTGTTTGCGGCCGGACGGCTGATCACGCCGCGCGGCGAGCTGCGCGTCGGTGGGGTGCCGGCGTCGGCCGCCGGGCCGGATCTGCGCGAAGCGGTGCTGGGCTGCGAAGGTCGTCTGGGACTGCTGACCGAGGTGACGGCGCGCGTGCGGCGCCTGCCGGAATGCGAGGACTTCCACGGCGTGTTCTTCCCGGACTGGAGCGCGGCGGTCGAGGCGGTGCGCGCGCTCGTGCAGGCCGATCTGCCCTTGTCGATGCTGCGCCTGTCCAACGAGATCGAAACCGAAACCCAGCTGCGCCTGGCCGGACATCCGAATCTGGTGCGCTGGCTGCAGCGGTATCTGGGCGTGCGCGGCATCGGCCCGGGCCAGTGCCTGCTGATGATGGGGGTGACGGGTTCACCGGTGGAGACGCGGCGCGTGCGCCGCGACGCGCTGGCGCTCGCCAGGCGCCATCGCGGCGTGCATGTCGGCAAGGCGATGGGCAAGGGCTGGGGCAAGAACCGCTTCCGCGGCCCGCTGCTGCGCAACTCGCTGTGGGAGCTGGGCTACGCCGCCGACACGGTGGAGACCGCGGTGAACTGGCCGCAGGTCACCGGCCTGATGCGTGCCGTCGAACAGGCGGCGCGCGACGCGCTCGGCGCCGACAACGAGCGCATCCATGCGTTCACCCATCTGTCGCACATGTACCGGCAGGGCTGCAGCATCTATTCGACCTTCGTCTACCGGGCGGTGGGTGATCCGGCAGCGGATCTGGAGCGCTGGCGCAAGCTCAAGTCCCGGGTCAGCGATGCCATCGTCGCCCACGGCGGCACCATCAGTCACCAGCATGGCGTCGGGGTGGATCATGCGCCTTATCTGCCGGCGGAGAAGGGTGCGCTGGGCATGGATCTGATTCGCGCAGCGGCGCGCGAGCTGGATCCTGACGGGATGATGAATCCCGGCAAGCTGTTTGCATGACCGCCAGCACCCGCAGCAGCTTTGCCGTGATCTACCAGTGGCGCGTCAGGCCCGGGATGGAGGCGCAGTTCTGCGCCGCGTGGGAAGCCTTGAGCGCGAGCCTGCTGGCCGAGCGCGGCGCGCGCGGCGCGCGCCTGCATCGGACCGAGTCCGGCGATTACGTGGCGTATGCGCAGTGGCCCGATCGGGCGACCTGGGAGCGATCCTGCGCGCTGCACGAACGCGACGCGGCGCTCTCGCAGCGGATGCTCGAGGCGGTCGAAGACACCTGGCCGCCGCTGCTGCTGGCGACGGTGAGCGATAGCCTGATTCCGGAACACGCGCGCCACGACGGGCCCGATGAGCACACGCACTGAGCTGTCCGCGCTGCCGGCGCATTTCGATCTGATCATCATCGGCGGCGGGATCACCGGCGCCGGCATTCTGCGCGAGGCGGTGCGCAGCGGTGCGCGCGTGCTGCTGGTCGAGGCGCGCGACTTCGCCTCCGGCACGTCGTCCTGGTCGTCGAAGCTGGTTCACGGCGGTCTGCGCTATCTCAAGAACGGGCAGTGGCGGCTGACGCTCGAGTCGGTGCGCGAGCGCCAGCGCCTGCTCGACGAAGCGCCCGGGCTGGTGGATGCGCTGCCGTTTATCTTGCCGATCTACGCCACACGCAAGCCGGGGCGCTGGCTGATGCAGATCGGTCTGCGCGTCTACGACTGGATGGCAGGAGTGCGCCGGTCGCGCTGGCTGACGCGCGACCAGGCGCTGGCCGCGGAGGCGGATCTCGATGCGGACGGGCTGCTCGGCGCGATGATCTACGAGGATGCGCGCACCGATGACGCGCGCCTGGTGCTGCGGCTGATCCTCGATGCGGTGGCCGAAGGCGGCACAGCGCTGAACTATGTGCGCGCCGAGCCGCTCGGCGACGGTGCTCAGGTGCGCGGCGTGCGCCTGCACGATACGGTCGCCGGCAGCGTGCGCGAGCTCAGCGCCGCGGTCGTGATCAATGCCACCGGCGCCTGGGCCGGCACGCTGTCCGGTGCGCCCGCCGGGGCGCCGCGGCTGCGGCCGCTGCGCGGCAGTCATCTGTTGTTCTCGTCGCAGCGTCTGCCGCTGCGGCACGCAGTGTCGTGGTTCCACCCGCGCGACCAGCGGCCGGTGTTCGCCTATCCCTGGGAAGGCGCGATCGTGTACGGCACCACCGATCTGGATCACGCTGACGATCTGTGGGCCCCGCGCATCAGCCGCGCCGAAGTGGAATATCTGCTCGCCGGTCTGGCGCGGCAGTTTCCGCGACTCGGGCTAAGCGAGGCCGACGTGCTGGCCACCTACGCCGGCGTGCGCCCGGTGGTCGACAGCGGCAAGGCCAATCCGTCGGCGGAATCGCGTGAGTCCGCGCTGTGGAGCAGTCGCGGACTGGTGGGCATCACCGGCGGCAAGCTGACCACCTTCCGCACCACCGCGCGCACCGTGCTGCGCGCCGCTGCCGGACAGCATTCGTGCCTGGCGCCGGCCGTTGATGCGCCGGTGTTCGGCTCCGCCACGGTGCCGGCCAGCCAGCAGCGCCTCTACGGGCGCCTGGGCGTGGCGGCCGCCGGACGGCTGTTGCAGGAGCTGCCCGGTGACGAGCTGCAGTCCATCGGCGATACGCCGTACTGCTGGGCCGAGCTGCGCTGGGCGGCGCGGCACGAGGCGGTGGTCCAGTTGCAGGACCTGATGATGCGGCGCACGCGCCTGGGCCTGGTCAGCGCGCAGGGCGGTGCCCAATGGCTGCCGCGCGTGCTCTCGATCTGCCGCGAGGAGCTGGGCTGGGATGCGGCGCGGTGTGCGCGCGAGGCACAGGCCTATCTCGACTATTGGCGGGCGCAGCATGCGCCGCCGGTGGCGACCTGACACGGGCCGAGGGGGAAGCAATGGCGGCGGTGCGGATCCTGAGCATCGATGTGGGCACGCAGAGTGCGCGCGCGATCGTGTTCGACGTCGCCGGGCAGCTGATCGCCAAGGCGCAGCAGGTGTTCGAACCCACCTATCTGTCGCCGCAGCCGGGCTGGGCCGAGCAAGATCCTGAAGTCTACTGGGATGCCGTGAGCCACTGCTGTCAGGCGTTGTGGCGCGATTCCGATGTGCGGCCGCAGGACATCACCGCGCTGACGCTCACGACCCAGCGCGCAACGATGGTCTGCACTGATCATGGCGGGCGCGTGCTGCGACCGGCCATGGTCTGGCTCGATCAGCGCCGTTGCACGCAGCCGCCGGCGCTGTCGCCCTGGTGGCGCGCCGCGTTTCGCCTTGCCGGCGCCGCGCCGCTGGTGGCTCACCTGCAGCGCGAGGCGGAGGCCAACTGGCTTGCGCAGCACCAGCCTGAGCTGTGGGCCGAGACGGCGCATTTCCTGTTCCTGTCGGGTTGGCTGAGCCAGCGCCTGGTCGGTGAATACGTGGATTCGGTGGGCTGTCAGGTCGGCTATGTGCCCTTCGACTACCGCCGCCTGGCCTGGGCCGGCGCCCGCGACTTCAAGTGGCAGGCGCTGGCGGTTCGTCCGCAGCAGTTGCCGCGCCTGGTGCGTCCCGGCGAGCGGCTGGGCGCGCTGACGGCGCAGGCGGCGCAGCGGCTGGGCCTGCCCGCCGGCGTGCCGGTCATCGCTGCGGCGGCAGACAAGGCCTGCGAGGTCCTGGGCTGCGGTGCGCTGGACCCGGATGTCGGCCAGCTCAGCTTCGGCACGACGGCGACCATCAACACCACGCAGACGCGCTACCTGGAAGTGCAGCGCATGCTGCCGCCGTATCCGGCCGCGGTGCCCGGCGCCTGGAACACCGAGATCCAGATCTATCGCGGCTTCTGGATGGTGTCGTGGTTCAAGCGTGAGTTCGCGCATCGCGAGCAGGCGCTGGCGCGCGAGCGCGGCGTCGCCGTCGAGCAGTTGTTCGACGAGTTGCTCAAGGACGTGCCGCCCGGAGCCATGGGGTTGATGCTGCAGCCGTACTGGTCGCCGGGGGTTCGCGACCCGGGGCCGGAGGCCAAGGGCGCGGTGATCGGTTTTGGCGACGTGCACACCCGCGCGCATTTCTATCGCGCCATTCTCGAGGGTCTGATCTACGGGCTGCGCAGTGGCCGCGAACAGATCGAGCGACGCACCGGACGGCGCATCCGGCGCCTGCTCGTCGCCGGCGGGGGCTCGCAGTCGGATCAGGCAATGCAGATCACCGCGGACGTGTTCGGCCTGAGCGCCGAGCGTCCCGCCATCTATGAAACCTCCGCGCTGGGGGCGGCGATCAATGCCGCGGTCGGGATGGGCCTGCACGCGGACTACCGGACGGCGGTGCGGGCGATGACCCGCAGCGCGCGCCGCTTCGACCCGGAGCCGGCGGCGGTGAAGACCTATGACGCGCTCTACCGCGACGTCTACCTGCGCATGTACCGGCAGCTCAAGCCGCTGTACGAGCGCATCCGCGCGATCACCGGCTATCCGGCCTGATCGCGGCGCCGTTCAGGTACTGGCGTTGAGATTGCGCCACCAGCCGCCGCTGATGACAAAGCGCGGGAAAGTCACGAACTGCTCGGCGGCCAGCCGCTGCACCAGCTCCCAGGCGCTGGTGAACGGCTCGGGCTGGATCGCCTCGCGGTCATGCCCGAGGCCCTGGGCGAACAGCGCAACCGCCATCAAAACCAGGCCGCCCAGCGAATGGAACAGCCCGGCGAACAGCAGCGCGCTGACGGCATTTAGGGTGCCGAGCCAGAACACCGGCACCGCGACGATATGGATCAGCAGATTCACGCGATCGCGGTGGCGCTCCGCGTAGTCGCTCCACTGCGTCTGCAGCAAGGCTTCGAAGCTCATGGCATCTGCCCCTGTCCGGTGGGATCGACATGCCAGGCCGATGGCGGCAACTGGCCATTCCAGCCTGCCTGGCGGTGCTCAACGCTGACGTGCGTGTAGATGCCGCCGCGCACGTTGAACACGGCGGTCAGGCGCATGAAGCGCGGCGCGGTTGCGGCGACCAGGTCGTCGAGAATGCGATTGGCCACCGCCTCGTGGAACGCGCCTTCGTTGCGGAAGCTCCAGACGTAGAGCTTGAGCGACTTGAGCTCGACGCAGGTCTGGTCGGCAACGTACTCCAGATACAGTGTGCCGAAATCCGGCTGGCCGGTCTTCGGGCACAGGCAGGTGAATTCGGGAATCCGCATGCGGATCGCAAAGTCGCGTCCCGGCGCCGGGTTGGGAAAGGTTTCCAGTGACTTGCTCGGCTCGGTTGACATGCGCTGCGAAATCGGAATCGGGGATGGAGGCCAAAGCGCCGGACGGTGGACGGCGGCCGCCCATAATTTACACTACGCGGCCATATAAATAGCCCCCAAGCAGGGCGAGAGAACCCCACGCGCATGCGACTGTCTGGCATCAAGCTCGCCGGTTTTAAATCCTTTGTGGATTCCACGCAGCTGCCGCTGCCCGCCAATCTGACCGGCGTGGTCGGCCCCAACGGCTGCGGCAAGTCCAACATCATCGACGCGGTGCGCTGGGTGCTGGGCGAAACCAGCATGAAGAACCTGCGCTCCTCGGACAGCGAGGATGTGATCTTCAACGGCTCGAAGACGCGCAAGCCGGTCGGCCGCGCATCGGTCGAGCTGCTGTTCGACAACGGCGACGGCACGATCTCCGGCCCCTACGCCGCGTACTCCGAGATTTCGGTGCGCCGCGAGCTGGTCCGCGACGGTGGTTCGCAGTACTACCTCAACGGCAGCAAGTGCCTCAAGCGCGACGTCACCGACTTGTTCCTCGGCACCGGCCTGGGCGGCAAGAACCAGTACGCGATCATCGAGCAGGGCATGGTGTCGCGGATGATCGAGGCCAAGCCCGAGGAGCTGCGGCAGTGGCTCGAAGAGGCGGCCGGCATCTCCAAGTACAAGGACCGCCGCCGCGAGACCGAGTCGCGCATCAAGCAGACGCGCGAGAACCTCGCGCGCCTCAACGACCTGCGCTCGGAGATCCAGCAGCGCCTCGAGGTGCTGACCAAGCAGGCCGCCAACGCCGAGAAGTACAAGGAGTACAAGGCCCAGGAGCGCCAGCTGCGCGCCGAGATCCTGGCCTTGCGCATGCGTCAGCTCGAAACGCAGTGCGAAAGCCACGAGCACGCGATCGGCGAGTTCGACAGCGCGCTCGAACAGGTGCGGCTGCGCGCGAACCAGGCCACCGAAGCGCGCGTCGCCGCCGAGATCGAGAGCCGCGCGCTCACCAACCGGCTCAACGGTGAGCAGAGCAAGGTCTACGAAGCTGAAGCCGCGCTTGCGCGGCGCGAGCAGAGTCTCCAGCATGCGCGCGAACTCAAGCAGCTCAAGGCGCGTGAGCTGGAGCAGATCCTGCGCCAGCTCGGCGAACTTGAAGCGCGGCAGAGCCGCGAGATGCAGCGGCTCGAGG
>JBFHQK010000123.1:0-8076 GCA_041592255.1 Fontimonas sp. | reverse complement strand
GCGTACATCAGCGTGCGCTGCTCGGCGGGCAGCGGGTCGAGACGCCGCAGCAGCTCGGCGCCGGGATCATCGCGCGCCGCGCCGATGACCACGACGCTGTGCGGCCGGAACAGCGCGTCGAGATTGCGGATGCTCATCCGGCACCCGCGCCGGCCGGGCGCCCGCAGGCGGGGGAGTGCGGGCGCGCGGCGCTCATACCGGCATCAGCTCGCCGCCGAGGAACGGCGACAGGAAGGCCTCGACGCTGCGCGCCAGGGACGTGAGCTCGTAGCCGCCTTCGAGTGTGGCGACGACGCGCCCCTGGGCGCTGGCCTGCGCGACATCGCCGATCAGCTGGCCGAGCCAGCGGAAGTCCGCGGTCTGCAGGCGCAGATCGCCGAGCGGATCCGCGGCGTGGGCGTCGAAGCCGGCGGACACCAGGATCAGTTCCGGACGTGTGCGCTCCAAGGCCGGCAGCCACGCGCTGGCGACGGCAGCGCGGAAGGTGGCGCTGTCGGTGTAGGGGCGCAGCGGCACGTCGACCAGATTCAGCGCGTCGGGCGCGCCGCTCCAGTAGGGATACAGCGGGTGCTGGTAGCTCGACAGCACCAGCACCCGGGTGTCATTGGCGAAGATGTCGGCCGTGCCGTTGCCGTAGTGCAGGTCGAAGTCGACGATGGCGATGTGGCGCAGGTCGCGGCTCAGCGCGTGCGCGGCGGCAACGGCGATATTGTTGAAGTAGCAGAAGCCCGTCGCCCGGCCGCGTTCGGCGTGGTGGCCCGGCGGCCGCACCGCGCAGAAGGCGAGTCCGGCCTCGCCGTTGAGCACCAGGTCGACCCCGAGCACGCCGGCGCCGGCGGCGTGCAGGGCCGCGTCCACGGTGTGGTGCGAATAGGCCGCTTCGCCGTCAACCGCCAGGCTACCGACGCCGCGGTGCGCAAATACGCGCTCGATGTGCTGCGCGGTGTGGACACGGTGCAACTGCTCCAGGGTCGCCGCCGGGGCCTCGTGGCGACGCATGAAGCCGGCCAGCCCCGATGCCAGCAGCCGGTCTTCGATGGCGGCGAGGCGGCGCGGCGATTCCGGATGCTCGTCGTCGATCTGGTGACGCTGGCACAGCGGATGGGTGATCCAGGCCACGGGCAGATTCGCGCGCATCAATACTCCCTGATCCAGTCGGCTGATTGTGCCCAATGCTCGCAGCCGGCGCGCACGCCGACGTTGACCGCGGTCAAGGCCGATGCTTGACGCGGATCAATGATGGGGCGTCCGGCAGGCGCCCAGACTCAGGCGGCATCCGGTGCGCGGCTTGGGTGCGGTCGGATGCGGTCCCGCCACCCCACAGGAGATCGACGATGCAACCTGCACTCTGGAATCCGCTTCGCGAGATGGACGACTTCTTCAGCTCCCTGCGCCGCAGCATGGGCCGCGGCAGCCCGGCGCTGAGCGGCGACGGGGAGCTCAGCAGCTGGGCCCCGGCGGTCGATATCAGCGAGACCGACAAGGAATTTCTGGTCAAGGGCGAGCTGCCGGGCGTCAGCAAGGACGACGTCAGCATTGAGCTGCATAACGGCGTGCTCACGCTGTCCGGCGAGCGCCGCTACGAGAAGGAGGACAAGGGCGAAAAGTACCATCGCATTGAGCGCGCCTACGGCAGCTTTTCGCGCAGCTTCTCGGTGCCTGACAACGTCGAGGAAAAGGGCATCAAGGCCGAGTTCAAGGACGGCGTGATCACGGTCCATCTGCCGAAGATGGAAAAGTCCGCGCCGGCGGGCAAGAAAATCCCCGTCAGCTGAGCCACGGTGCGTGAGCGGGCTCATCACCGGCTAGACTAGGAGTCGATGAGCCCGCCTTTATCCGACCACCCGCCGATCGCCGCCGAGGATCAGCTCAGCGCGCTGCTCGATGCCGCCGTCGATGCCATGGTGCTGATCGACGATCACGGCAAGGTGCAGCGCTTCAATCACGCCGCCGAGCGCATCTTCGGCTTTCGTGCCGACGAAGTCGTCGGCCGCAACGTCAGCATGCTGATGCCGCAGCCGTACCGGCGCGAGCACGATGCCTACCTCGAACGCTATCACCGCACCGCCGAGCCGCGGATCATCGGCATCGGCCGCGAAGTGGTGGCGCAGCGCAAGGATGGCTCGACCTTTCCGATCGACCTGTCGGTCGGCGAGTTCCGCACCGCGTCCGGGCGCGGGTACGTCGGCATCCTGCGCGATATCTCGGACCGCAAGCGGCAGGAGGAGCAGCTGCGCCAGAGCAGCGAGGAGCTGCGGCTGATCGTCGAGCACGCGCCGACCGCGATCGTCATTACCGACCTGCACGGGCACGTATTCAACGCCAATCGCGCCTGCTGCGAGCTGTTCGGCTACAGCGTTGAGCAGCTGCGCCACAGCCGGCACTCCGACCTGCTGCACCCGGAGGACCGTGAAATCGCCTTGCCGCACTTCAGTCGGCTGCGTCTGGAGGGCGGCAGCTGCGAGTGCGAGCTGCGCTACGTCAAGGCCGACGGCAGCATCATGCATGCGCTGCACTACGCCGCCGCGGCCACCGACGCCGACGGCCGGCCGCTGATGCTGATCGGGGAGATCATCGACCGCAGCGCGCTCTACGAGGCGATGCGCGAGGCCGATGATCTGCGCACGCGCCTGGCGCACGTCGGCCGCATCGGTACCCTCGGCGAGATGGTCAGCGGCATCGCCCACGAGGTGAACCAGCCGCTGACCGCGATCGCGAATTATTCCAGTGCCTGCCGCCGCATGATGCTGGCCGGCCAGGTCAACCCGGGTGAAGTGCTGGCGATTCTGGAGAAGATCGCGAATCAGGCCGAGCGCGCCGGGCAGGTGATCCGCGGTCTGCGCACCCTGGCCAAGCGCGGCGACAGCCAGCGTCAGATGCTCGACATCAACCAGCTGGTGCGCGACGTCGTGCGCCTGGTCGAATTCGAGTTGCGCACCAGCGGCCGGCGGCTCGAGCTGCAGCTGGCCGGATCGCTGCTGCCGGTGCTCGCCGATGGCGTCCAGATTCAGCAGGTGGTGCTCAACCTGATCCGCAATGCGATGGAGGCCATGGCCGAGGCCGAGGCCGCGGGCCCGGTGACCATCGAGACCTCTGAATCCGAGCCCGGTTGGGTGACGATTCAGGTCAGCGACCGCGGCCCCGGCCTGCCGCCGGAAGTGGCACGGCGCCTGTTCGAACCGTTCTTCACCACCAAGAGGCAGGGCATGGGCCTGGGCTTGTCGATCTGCAAGTCGATCGCCGCCGCGCATGGCGGCGAGCTGAGCTACTCGCTGAACGAGTGGCGTGGGGCGACGTTCGCATTGCTGCTTCCGGCGGCTCCTGAAGAGGATGAGGCATGAGTACTGCTGCAGGTACCGTGTTTGTCGTCGACGACGAAGAGCCGATCTGTGACAGCGTCGCGCTGCTGCTGCGCAGCGTCGGCCTGCGCAGCCGCGCCTACACCGATCCCGCGGAGTTTCTGGCCCAGCACCGGCCGGAACATGCCGGCTGCGTCGTGATCGACGTGCGCATGCCGGGCATGAGCGGGCTGGAGGTGCAGCGCGTGCTCAACGAGCGCCGCAGCTCGCTGCCACTGATCTTCATCACCGGCCACGGCGACGTGCCGATGGCGGTCGAGGCGATGCGCAATGGCGCCTTCGACTTCCTGCAGAAGCCGTTCAATGACGACGATCTGATCCGCCGGGTGCAGAAAGCCCTGGAGCAGGATGCGCGCGACCGCGCGCGGCTGGTGCAGATCGACGAGACCCGGCGCCACTGGGAATCCCTGACCGCGCGCGAGCGCGAGATCGCCGAGCTGCTGATCGGCGGCGCCGCGAACAAGGCGATCGCGCTCGATCTCGACATCAGTGAGCGCACGGTTGAGCTGCATCGCGCACGGGTGATGCAGAAGATGGAGGCGCGCTCGCTGGCGCAGCTGGTGCAGCTGGCCCTGAGCCTGCGCCACGCCTGAGCGGGAGACAGCGGCGCGGCCTGAGGCCACGCCGGAGGCGCCTGCAAACGGCGTACGTAGTTTCCGCAAGCCACCTTCGGAACCTCCGAATGGGCCATTTGACGCCGCCGGCGCACGCTGTGTGCACTTCACCGGGAGACGTCACATGGCTTTCGATACAGCCCCAGCAAACCGCTGCAAGCCGAACTGCGCGATGTGCCCCGCAGGTGTCCGCTGCTTCACGGCCGGCGTGTCCGGCGCCGAACTGGCCGCGTGGAATGAACTGGTGCAGACGCATGTGCCGCTGTTCCCAGGCCATGGCGCGCTGTTTGCCGCCGGCGACACGGCCGAGAATCTGTACCTGGTGCGCGCCGGCTGCGTGAAGACGTATACCGTCGATGAGGATGGCAACGAGCGCATCCGCGGCTTCCATCTGCCCGGCGATCTGATCGGGCTCGACGCGCTGTCGCGCAAGCACCATCCGTGCACCGCCGCCGCGGTCGAGCCGTCTCAGGTCTGTGTGATCCCGCGCGTGCGCATCCTCGCGGAAATGCCGCGTTCGCCGCTGCTGATGCAGCGCCTGCTGGAGCGCACCAGCCGCGAATTGTCGGCGGCGCTGTCGCTGTCCGGCGACTTCACGGCTGACCAGCGCGTTGCGGCCTTCGTGCTGAGCATGCAGGAACGTCTCAGCCCCAACGGCGAGAAGCTGCGGCTGCCGATGACACGCCGCGATATCGGCAACTATCTGCGCCTGGCCACCGAGACCGTCTGCCGCGTGATCACGCGGCTGGAACACCAGGGCGTGCTCGAATCGCGCGATCGCGCGCTGTCGATCCGCGACCACGGCCGTCTGACCGGGCTCGCCGAGCCGGTCGGTCTGACGGGTGAGCGCGCCGACTACCTCGCGCTTGCCGCCTAAGGTGGCTGAAGCGGTACCGCGCGCGCCGGCCGCCGGCGCGCGCGGCAATGTCGAAATCCGGCTGCGCAGCATCGCGCAGCTGTTCAACTCGATGGATCCGTCGCCGTTTCACGAGCGCGATCTCGATCACGCCGCCGAGGAGTTCATCGTCAGCTGGGTGCGCGAGCTGCCGCGTGATGCGCCGCTGCGCCTGGTGCTGCACCTGCGCGAGTGGCCGGCCGAGCCGGAGCCGCAGCGTGCGATTGCACTGGCGGTCGCCAACTATTTCCTCGAGCGCGCGCGCGTCGTGCGCGCTGATCTGCAGGAGGAAGTGCGGCGCGGCCGCTTCAACCTGGCCATCGGACTCTGCTTCATGCTGTCCTGCCTGCTGCTGGCCGAGCGACTCGGCGACGCCGGCGCGCGCGGCATCCTGACCAGCTTCCTCTACGATGGACTGACCATCGTCGGCTGGGTGGCGATGTGGCGTCCGCTCGAGATTTTCCTCTACGACTACTGGCATCTGCGCCGCCGCGAGCATCTGTATCGCCGCATCGCGGCGGCGCCGGTCGAGCTGCGTGCGGAGCGGGACTGAGCGCATCGCCACACGCGGACGCTGGGCTCAGTCCGCGCGCAGCCGTTTCAGATCGATGCGGCCGCCGAACTCGGCGATCCGCGCGGACACGCCGTAATCTGCTTTCAGGCCCGCCGCCAGTGCGCGGATCGCATCGGGCTCGCCATGGTTGAGTACCACCGCCGGGGTGGCCGGCATGCGGCCGTACCACGCGCGCAAGGCCTGTGCATCGGCATGGGCGGACAGCCCCTCGAGCGTATGGATCGTCGCGCCGACGCGGATCGGCTCGCCCCAGAGCGACACTGATTCGGCGCCGTCCTGCAGCCGGCGTCCGAGCGTGCCGTGCGCCTGGTAACCGACCATCAGCACATGGGTGCTCGGTTTCCACAGATGGTGCTTGAGGTGGTGGCGGATGCGGCCGCCGTTGCACATGCCGGCGCCGGCGATGATCAGGGTGCCGCCGCGCGCGGAATTGAGCTGACGCGATTGTGACGGCGTGCGCGAGAACAGCATGTTGGGCATCTTGAAGCCGTCGGCGGCGAACGCCTGCGCCACGGGACCGAGTGCGGCGCCGTGGTGCGCATAGATCGCGGTGGCCTGCACGCCCAGCGGGCCATCGAGGTAGATGCGCCAGTTCTTCAGGCCCCAGTCGCGATAGTGCTGGTGCAGCAGCAGCAGAAGCTCCTGGGTCCGGCCCACGGCGAATGCCGGAATCAGCACCACGCCGCCGTCGCGCTGCGCCTGCTCGAGCACGCGGTGCAGTTGCGCTACCGTGCGCGCCCACGGCGGGTGCGCGCGGTCGCCATAGGTGCTTTCGAGCACCACCAGATCGGTCGCGCCGGGCGGGGCCGGCGCGCGCATCAGCGGCGACACGCCATGGCCGAGATCGCCGCTGAAGGTGACGCGTCGCTGCTGGCCGTTGCTGCTCAGTTCGAGTTCGACAAAGGCTGCGCCCAGGATATGGCCGGCGTCGCGGAAGCGTGCCCGCACGCCCGGCGCCACGTCGACGGGCTGGTCGTATTCAGCGCCGCGGAAGTGGCGCAGGCAGGCCTGCGCGTCCTCGCGCGTATACAGCGGCTCGACCGGGAGCTCGCCGCGGCGGGCGCGTTTGCGGGTCTCGATCAGCGCGTCGATCTCGTTGAGATAGGCGGCGTCACGCAGCATGATCCGGCACAGGTCGCGTCCCGCCCGGTGGGTATGGATGCGGCCCTTGAAGCCGGCCTTGGTCAGCAGCGGCAGCCGGCCGGAGTGATCCAGGTGGGCGTGGGTCAGGATCACCGCGTCGATCCGGCGCGGATCGAACGGGAAGGGCTCGAAATTGAGTTCCTCGTCCTCGGCGCTGCCCTGGATCAGGCCGCAGTCGACCAGCACGTGGCTGCTGCCGACACTGAGCAATGCGCAGGAGCCGGTGACCCGCTCGCAGGCCCCCCAGAACTGGAGCTGCAGCATGGCGGGATCCCCGGCTTCAGGCCTGCGCGCGGCACTTCACTGCATGCGCGCCTGCCGTTCGCGGATCGCCGGAATGTCGACGTGCTGCGCCAGCTCGTCGAGGAAGTGCGATGGTTTGACCACCAGCATGTCCCCGCTGGCCTGGGCGAGCAGCGCCTCGGCGGTGCTGCCGAGGAAGAAGCGGTCGAAGGCCGAGCGGTAGACCGAGCCGGTGACCAGCAGATCGAAGGACTGGCGCGCGGCAAAGTCGGCGAGCGTCGATGCCGGGTCGCCGGCGAGCAGATGCTGGCGGTCGGCGGGAATCTGATGGCCGGCGGCAAACGCCTGGAAGCGTTCGGCGTCGCTCTTGCGCATGTCCGCGTAGACGCTCTCCATGTCCTTGCCCAGCTCCTGGCTGTAGTCCGCTTTCAGCGGCCGGAACGGGAAGGCGTGGGCGAGGTGGACGGCGGCTCCGCTGAACAGACCCAGCTGCAAGGCAGTGGTCAGGACGCTGTCGTTGAGCGGCTTGCGGGCGGTGTTATCGCCGGAGGTGTCGACCGTGGCCAGGATCCGCTGCGGCAGCGGCGCGGACTGTGGCCGCACCAGCATCATCGGTGCCGGGCAGAAGCGCAGCGCCTTCCAGTCGGCGGGGGTGAACAGGCTCGTCTGCGCGGTTTCCTGGCCCAGATCCTTGATCACCAGATGCGGACGGTGCTCGAGCACGCGATCGAGCAGGGCCTTGTGCAGCAGCGGCGCCCAGCGCACCTCGCAGTCGACCCGCAGCTTCTGGCCGGCCAGCGCCGCCGCTTCCTGCGACAGCCAGCGCATGCGCTCGCCGATGAACTGCGCCTTGGCCAGCTTCATCACCTCCGGGTGGACGATGTCGGCAGTGGCGTCGATCAGCGGGTGATGATCGAACAGGCACAGCTGCAGCGAAGCCGACGCGCGCCGCGCCAGCTCGATGCCGCGACGCAGCGCCGGGGTCGTGCGCATGCCGCGGTCGACCACCACCAGGATGCGCTCAAGCCGCTTCATACCGTCCTCCAGGAATTGTTGTTGGCGCCAGCATCGCGCCGGGATTGTGCTGCGACACTGATGCGGATCAATCGCGCCCCGTGCGCGGGGCGGCGGGCGCGGCTCAGAGACGGGCGCGCGCCACCGGCTGATTGGCGAGCTGGTGGTCGGCGTGATGCATCAGGCTGTCGAAATCGGCGCCGTCACCGGGGAAGCGCGCGAGCGCCGCGCGCG
>JBFHQK010000122.1:0-8238 GCA_041592255.1 Fontimonas sp. | reverse complement strand
GGACTCGGCGACTTCGGACGCGGTGTAGGCGGGTGAGTGCGAAATCACCGCATAGCGCACCTGGTGGCTGTCCAGAAACGCTCTGAGCTTGGTCAGGGCCATGGCTGCCTCCGCGATCGGACGGACAACCGATCCTACGCCGCAAAGGCCGCGGCAGCCAGGCGGCCACGGTGCGCAATCCGCCGGAGTGGATCGCCCCAAACGCACAAGCCCGCCGGAAGGCGGGCTTGCAGGCAAATGGCGCTCCTACCGGGATTCGAACCCGGGTTTAAGCCTTGAGAGGGCTCCGTCCTAGGCCTCTAGACGATAGGAGCGAGGGGTCTGCCGCGGCGGTGGGGCCGTCGGAAGGGCGCGTATTATCATCGCGACGAGGCCTTTCAACAAGCTCCCTTGCGATGATCGGCACCGGTCGGCGCATGAAGCTGTGTGACGGGCCTTGAAAAAGGCATCCGTGCCCCCTCAAACTGCGCGGCTCATGAATTGGCTCAAGGCTTTAGTTACACGCAATCGATCGTCAGCTGTTGAAGCCCGGCGAATTCCCCGATCGGAGCATCCGGTCTCCCGCTCGCAGTTCACGCAAGCCACCTTGCGGACGCTCTACGGTTTGAAAGACGCGGGCTTCGAGGCCTACGTCGTCGGCGGCGGCGTGCGGGATCTGCTCGCCGGGGAGGCGCCCAAGGACTTCGACATTGCGACCAACGCGCACCCGGACGAGATCCGGCGGGTGTTCCGCTCCTGCCGGCTGGTCGGGCGCCGGTTCATGATCGCGCACGTGCGCTTTGGCAGCGAGATCGTCGAAGTGACGACCTTCCGCGGCGCGATCACCGACGAGCACGAGCGCGACGATACCGGGCGCATCCTCGCCGATAACGAGTACGGCACGCTCGAAACCGACGCCTTCCGCCGCGACTTCACCGTCAACGCGCTGTACTACGACATCCGCGACTACGCGATTGTCGATCTGGCTGGCGGCCTCGACGACATGCAGCGCCGGCTGATCCGGCTGATCGGGGATCCGGAAACGCGCTATCGCGAAGACCCGGTGCGCATGCTGCGTGCCGTGCGCATCGCCAACAAGCTGGGGTTCGAGATCGAGAAGCGCACCGCCGCGCCGATCGCCAAGCTGGCGCCGCTGCTGCGCGAGATTCCGCCGGCGCGCCTGTTCGACGAGGTGGTCAAACTGCTGCAGTCGCGCGAGGCGGTGGCCAATCTCGAAGGCCTGCATCGCTACGGGCTGCTCAAGCATCTGTTGCCGGTCGCCGATGCCGCGCTGGCGCACGAACCCTATGCCGGCTTCGTGCGTCGTGCACTGGCCAACACCGCCGAGCGCATCGTCAGCGAGCAGACGGTGAGTCCGGCGTTTCTGTATGCGGCGCTGCTGTGGCCGGGCGTGAGCCGTGAATTCCGCCGGCTGTGCGAGCGCGAGGGGCAGCACGTCAACGTCGCCATCGTGCAGGCGTCGGAAGTGGTGCTGGCGCAGGCGCAGCACCATATCGTCATTCCCAAGCGCTTCTCGCTGCCGATGCGGGAGATCTGGAGCCTGCAGCCGCGCTTCGACACGCGCAGCGGCGGACGCGCGAAGCGCCTGCTGACCCATCCGCGCTTCCGCGCGGCCTACGATTTCCTGCTGCTGCGGGCCGCCGCGGGCGAAGTGCCGCAGGCGCTGGCGGACTGGTGGACGGCGGCACAGACTGGCGAGCCGCTGCCGCCGGCGGCCGCGGCCGACAGCGATGACGCCGCGCCGGCCAAGCGCCGGCGGCGCCGGCGCGGCGGTCGCGGGCGCGCACGGGCGCCGGCGAATCCTGCGGCGGAATGAGGCGCGCCTACATCGGGCTGGGCGCGAACCTGGGAGATCCGCCGGCGCAGCTGCGCGCGGCCATCGATGCGATCGGCGCACTCGGCACGCTGCTGGCGGTCTCGCCGTTCTATCGCAGTGCGCCGCTGGGGCCCGCGGATCAACCTGAGTTCTGCAACGCGGTGTGTGTGCTGGAGACGGCCCTCGATGCGCAACCGCTGATGGCGCAGCTGCTGGCCATCGAGCACCGCATGGGTCGCCTGCGCACCCTCAAGTGGGGGCCACGCACGATCGACCTCGATCTGCTGCACGTCGAAGGACACTCCAGCGACAGTGAGGCGCTGAAGCTGCCGCATCCGGGCATCGCCGAGCGCAATTTCGTGCTGGTGCCGCTGGCCGACGTGGCGCCCGACTTGAACATCCCCGGCATCGGCCGCGTTGCCGATGCCGCCGGGCGCATCGGCCGGGCGGGCCTGACGCCGTGGCTGGCTTGAGGCTCACGACGCCGTCAGCAGAATCACCTCGATTTCCTCGATGATCTCCTCCTGACGCTGCTGGTTCTGGCGGCGCTGCAGGGTTTCAAGCTGTTCGTCGAGCCGGTGCAGCGCAAGATCCATGTGCTGCAGCCGGCGGCGATTCTCCTCGAACAGGGAATCGAAGAACACCGCGTGCAGCAGCGCGTAGAGATACTGGTCTGCGAGCCCGTCAAAGCAGTCGCGCGGCGCCAGGTTGAGCAGCGGTGCAAACGGCGGTGCCGGCCTGGGGTGACGCGGCTCGGGCAGCGGCAGCAGCTGACGCGTGCGCACGCCCTTGCGGTCGTGATGCACCACCACCAGGCTGAGTGCGTCGTCGGGATGCTCCGCGACGGTGCGCTCGACGGCGTCGAGCAGCTCGCCCAGGGCTGCGGGCACTTCGTCGGCAATGCTGGGGGCACGGATGCGGATCACGTCATCGTCGCCCTTGGGCCAGGTGTCGGCGAGCTTCTCGCCCACCAGGATGATGCATTCCTGCTCGCGCGGCAGCGCGGCCTGCGTCAGCGCAGCGTCGACGATGCGGCTGTTGATGTCGCCGCAGAAGCCCCGCTCGGTGCCGATGATGCAGCGGATGCCGCGGGTCGGCGGCTGCCGGGGCGCCAGCGCGGCGCGGTTGAAGAGGATGAAGTCGGCCAGTGCCGTCTCGATGGCGCGCACCGACTGGCGTTGCGCCTCGAGGTACTCGCCGATGCGGTGCAGCTCGATCAGAGCCAGTCCCTTCATCGCTGCGAGAATGCCGCTGATCTCGCCGAGTCCTTCGATGCGGGTCAGCAGTTCACGCCGGCGACTCATTGCCGCCCTCCAGCCAGTCGCGCACCGCGGCGCTCCACTGGGCGCGCTCGGCTTCGAGCGCGGGGTGCACGCCCTGCGGTCCGCGCCGCAGGCGCAGCAGGGCCTGCGGCAAGGCCGAGGTGTCGAGCGCATCGAGCAGGCCGTCGTTGTAGGCAATCAGCCATGCCAGCTGCGCTTCGATCGGCAAGGCGTCGAGCTGGCCCTGTTTGAGAATCTCGCGCAGCAGGCGTCCGCGCGCGATGCGCTGCTCCATGGCCGGCTCGAGGTGGGCGCCGAAGCGGGTGAAGACCTCGAGCTCGAGATACTGCAGGTAGTCGAGCTTCATGCGCCCGGACTCACGCTTGATCGCTGGATCCTGGGCCTTGCCGCCGATGCGCGAGACCGAGCGCGTGATGTCGATGGCCGGGCGCGTGCCGCGTGCGAACAGCCGCTCGTCGAGCAGGATCTGTCCGTCAGTGATCGAGATCAGATTGGTTGGAATGTAGGCGGCGATTTCGCCCTGCTGTGTTTCCACGATTGGCAAGGCCGTCATGCTGCCGCCGCCGCGAACGGCGGCCAGGCAGGTCGAGCGTTCGAGCAGGCGCGCGTGCAGATAGAAGATATCGCCCGGGTAGGCCTCGCGGCCCGGCGGGCGGCGCAGCAGCAGCGACAGCTCGCGATAGGTGCGGGCGTGCGTCGACAGGTCGTCGTAGACCACCAGGGTGTCGTGGCCATCGAGCATCCAGGCTTCGGCGATGCTGCAGCCGGCAAACGGCGCGAGGTACTGCAGGCCCGGCGCGGTACTGGCTTCGGCGACGACCAGCGTGGTGTTGGCGAGCGCACCGGCCCGGCGCAGCACGTCGATGGTCTGCACCACCGACGAGCGCTTCTGGCCGATCAGCACGTAGACGCAGCGGACGTGCTTGTCGACCTGATTGACGACGACGTCGAGCGCCAGCGCGCTCTTTCCGGTGCCGTTGTCGCCGATGATCAGCTGGCGCTGGCCCTTGCCGATCGGCAGCAGGGTGTCGATGAGCTTGACGCCGCTGTACAGCGGCCGGGTGACGAAGTCGCGATCGATGATCGGTGGCGACGGGGCATCCAGCGGGCGCAGCATTGCGGTCTGCGGTGCGGGCTGGCCGTCGAGCGGGCGGCCGAGCGGGTCGACGACGCGGCCCAGCAGCGCATCGCCGACACCGATCTCGAGCTGGCGTCCGGGCAGGTGCGCGGCCAGGCCCGCCCGCAGACGCGGCGTCTGTCGCAGCAGGATGGTGCCGATGCCGACGGCGGAGAGCTGGAACACCACCGCCTGGCTGCCGTCCTCGAATTCAACCAGCTCGTCGATGCGCGCCGAGGGCAGGCCGTTGATCCAGGCCACACCGTCACCGGCGGAGGTGACGCGCCCGCGCTCGACCACGCGCAAGCCGAAACGGTAGCCGGACAGTGCGGGCGACTCTGCCAGGGCGGGCGACTCGGCCCTCATGCGATCAGGCCCTGGCGGAAGAAGGCGAGTTCATGTGCCAGCGTGGCTTCGAGCGCCCACGGGCCCACTGCGATGCGCACCCCGCCCACCAGTGCCGGGTCGATGCGCTGGACGACCGGCGGCGGGCTGCCCAGCGCGCGCTCGAGTGCCTTGTGCAGCGCGTCGACCGCGCCCGGCGGCAGCGGGTGCGAGCTGATGATTTCGACCTCGCGGCTCGACTGCGCCGCCGCCGCCAGATCGTTGCGCTGGGTCTCGGGCAGTGCCTGCAGATCTTCGGCCACGAGCTCGGCGATCCGCGCATCCAGCGCCGGGCCCGACAGCCGGCTCAGCAGGCGGCGGGCGAAGTCGGCGGCCTGATCCGCGGCCTTGTCCTCGAGCGTGCGCGCGCGCTCCTGGCGCCGCCGCTCCTGCAGCACCTGCTCCTTCTCGCGCTCGATCTGCAGCGCGTCCTCCAGTTCGGCAAGACGCTGGCTGCGTGCGCGGGCGAGCTCATCGTTGAGGCGGGTGCGACCGGCTTCGCGCTCGCGGTCCCAGGCCTGCATCCGCGCCTCATACTGCGTCTTCAGTGCCTGGGCCTCGGCGGCCTGCGTCTGCGCCTGGGTGATGGTCGCGGCCACCGCCGCCTGGCGGCGGGCGATGGCCTCGCGCACCGGGCGCAGCAGGAAGCGCTTGAGGATCCACAGCAGGACCATGAAATTCACGATTTCAAAGGCGAACGTGGTCCAGTCGAGCTGCATGGCCATGCTCGGCTATTCGAGGAGGTACGCCAGCAGCGGATTGCGGAACAGCACGATCAGCACGACGACGAGGACGTAGATCGCCAGTGACTCGATCATCGCCAGACCGATGAACAGCGTGCGCGTGATCGATTTCTCTGCCTCGGGCTGGCGCGCGAGGGCGTCGATCGCCTGACTGATGGCGCGTCCCATCGCCAGGGCGGGAAGCATCACGCCGATGCCGATCGCGAGCAGGGCGACGACGGTCGAAAGTACGACGAACCAGGTCATATCGTTCATGGGGGAATCGGTCCGGGGCTGGAAGGAATGGCGCGGTGCGACTGAATGCCGCCGGCGATGTACACCAGTGCGAGCATGCCGAAGATGTAGGCCTGTACCAGCGCCTCGACGATGTGCAGCAGCAGGATCGGGACCGGCACCAGCAGGCCACCGACCAGCAGCACCAGCAGCGCGGCGATCTCGAGGCTCATGATGTTGCCGAACAGGCGCACGGCCAGCGACACCGTGCGCGTCAGCTCGCTGAAGACATGGAACGGCGCCAGCAGTGGATAGGGCTCGAGGTAGTGGCGCAGGTAGGCGCGCCAGCCGGCGCTGCGGATGCCGAACCAGTGCACGGACAGGAACACCAGCAGCGCCAGCGCCGCGGTCAGCGACAGGTCGTCGGTCGGCGAGGACACGCCGGGGACGATGCCGGCGAGATTGGCGATGACCAGGAAGATCCACAGGCTGCCGATCCAGTCGAGCAGTGCGTTCGGGGCATCGGGCAGGATCGCGTGCACGCCGTTGTCGAGCGCCTCGACGATGCCTTCGATCGCGGTCTGACGCGGGCCGGGTTCGAGCGTCATGCGGCGCGTGGCGGCAAAAGCGAGTGCGCCGAGCAGCCCCATCAGGGCCCAGGTCGTGACGACGGTGCGCGTGATCGGCAGCGGGCCCAGATGCCAGAGAATGACGCCGTCCATCAGGTGTGCTCGCGCACGTAGAGCCAGACGTTGATCGCGCCGATCAGCAGGCCCAGCAGGATCAGGCTGACGGTCCAGCGCGATGAATAGGCCTCCGCGAGGCCGTCAAGCCAGCTGCCGAGATAGGCCAGCAGCACCACCGGCACGATGAACAGCACGCCCAGCGTGCCGAGAAAGACGGTGTGCGCAATCAGGCTGTCGCGCTCGCTGTGCGCGCGGCGGCGGCGCTGGGCCTGACGCTCGACCTCGCGCTTGAGCTTGTCGTTCTGTGGCTGGGGGGTCATCGCCGTTGCGTCTGCCAGAGCTTGCGGAACATTTCGCGCTCGAGCCGCTCGATATGATCCCTGAGCGTGCCCAGCCGGCGCTCTTCGGCGCGCAGTTCCGTCTCCAGGGCCGCACTGATGCGGTCGTAGTCCGGGTGGTGCACGTAGCGCCGCGTGGTGATGCTCAGTTGGTTGTCGCAGAATCGCAGCACCGCGCCCGGCAGCGCCAGCCAGCGCCACTGATCGGCGCCGAGGCAGTAGCGTGCAAGGCCGTAGTTCAGCACCGTGATCAGGCGCGCGTGATGCGCAAGCAGGCCGAACTGGCCGCTGGCATCGGTGCCGACGAATCGGATCACGCCGTCGATCTGGTCGCTGCACGTCGCGCTGTAGAGCTGCAGGCGGAAGCTGCTCATGGCGGGGAGTCGGCCATCGTTGCGCGCATGTAGCACTGCTCCTCCGGCAGCGCGTCAAAATCGCCGCGCAGGAAGCCTTCGCAGTCGTCGAGCGTGCGCGCCAGCGGCACTGACGCGCCGGCCATGCCGGTCTGCGGGGCGGCGACATGAAACGGCTGCGTCAGGTAGCGCTGCAGACGCCGTGCGCGCAGCACGACGCGGCGGTCGGTCGCCGACAGCGCCTCGATGCCGAGCATGGCGATGATGTCTTCGAGCTCCTTGTGGCGGGCCAGGTGCTCGCGCACCGCACCGGCGATCTCGAAGTGGCGGGCGCCGAGCTGGCGCCGGTCCATCAGCCGGCTGGCCGATCGCAGCGGGTCGACCGCGGGGTAGATGCCCTTGGCGGCCTGGTCGCGTGAAAGCACGACCACCGTGTCGAGATGGGCAAAGATCGCGGTCACTGCCGGATCGCTCATGTCGTCGGCGGGCACGTAGACCGCCTGCACCGAGGTGATGCTTCCGGAGGCGGTGGAGGCGATGCGTTCCTCGAGTTCGGCCACTTCGGATGCCAGCGTGGGCTGGTAGCCGACCGTGGCCGGCATGCGGCCGAGCAGGCCGGAGATCTCGCTGCCGGCCTGGACGAAGCGGAACACGTTGTCGATCAGCAGCAGCACGTCCTTGGCCAGCGTGTCGCGCAGGTACTCGGCGTAGGTCAATGCGCTCAGGCCGACGCGGAAGCGCACGCCGGGGGATTCGTCCATCTGGCCAAACAGCATCAGTGACTTGGGCAGCACGCCGGCCTTGTGCAGGTCGTGCCACAACTCGTGACCCTCGCGGATGCGCTCGCCGATCCCGGCAAACACCGAGACGCCGCTGTGCAGCTGCACGATCGCGTTCATGAATTCGGTCAGCAGCACCGTCTTGCCGACGCCGGCGCCGCCGAACAGCCCGGTCTTGCCGCCGCGCACGAACGGGCACAGCAGATCGATCACCTTGATGCCGGTGAGCAGGATGCCGCCGCTGCCCTTGCTGTCGGCCAGCGGCGTGGGCGGTGCAATCACCGGAATCCAGGCGTCGGGGGTAAAAGCCGGCATGCCGTCCAACGGTGCGCCGAAGGCATCGAGCACGCGGCCCAGGCAGTCGGGGGTAACCGGCACCTGCAGCGGGCCGCCGCTGCCAAAGACCGGCATGCCGCGGCGCAGGCCGCCGGTGCGGTGCAGTGCGATGGCGCGCAGGTGGCTTTCGTCGAGGTCGCGGTAGATTTCGAAGATGTAACGCTCGCCGCCGTCGCCCACCGCGTAGAGG
>JBFHQK010000121.1:0-8246 GCA_041592255.1 Fontimonas sp. | reverse complement strand
GCAGCGTGAGTCAGGTGCTCAACCGCATGGTGCCGTGGCTCGGCGGCAAGGCGCTGGGCGGCGAGCGCCGGATCGAAGGCGGCCCCGGCTACCTGCGCAACTTCTCGCTGCTGTCGGTCTGGGCCACGGCGCCGTTCCTGCACAACAACGCGATCGGCGAACTCACCTATCTCGAAGACGGCCAGACCATCGACTACACCGTGCGCGGGCGCGTGCGCCAGTTCGAACTGGCGTTCGCCGAGCTGATGACTTCGGACAATCCGAATGACACGCCACATCGGCCGCTCAAGATCAGCACCACCGACCGCGACCTCAAACTCGCACCGCGCGAAGACCAGCAGGGTCCGATTCGGCTGCCGGTGGCCCAGGGCACGCCAGTGGCGCATTTCACCAGCTCGGACCCGCACCAGCCGCTGTTCATGAAATGCGACGACCCGGTCGAGAACAAGGGACACCAGTTCGGCGTGTCGCTGCCGGCGGATGACAAACTGGCGCTGCGCGAGTTCCTGAAGATCCTGTGAACCCCGCCGGCGGAGCGCAGGCATGAGGCGACCAGGGTGGGTGCTGCTGGGGCTGCTCGCGGCCGGCGGGCTGATGGCGCTGCTGTGGCCGGCCGATCCGGCGCCCGGCGTGTCGATCAGCCAACGCGCCGAGCACGCCGCGCAATCCGCCGGCGCGCAGCTGTCGGCGCGCGTCATTGCCGACACCGATCTGCCGCCCGAAGGCACGCGCTCGCTGTTCGACCATCTGGTGGCGCAGAACGACGGCCTGCCGTATCCGTTCGAGAAGGTGGTGGACTGGCTGCGCGACCAGGCGCCGGCGGATCGGCCGCCGGTGACGCTGATGATTCCGCTCGGGCGCTCGCTGCTCAAGGCGCAGGCCGATTTCGAGCGTCCGCGCGTGCTCGTCGCCGCCGACTACCAGGCGCCCAACACGCCGGCGAACCTGGGCGTCACCGCCCGCGGCCAGCTGTTTCTCGGCTTCGTCGAGAACGCGCGCGAGATTGAGGTCATCAGCTACAACGAGGCGGCCGGCCGCTACGAGTTCCAGCTGGTCCAGGACTACGCCGCCGACGGCCAGCGGCGCATCGTCTACGCGCGGCGCGCGGTCTGCCTGGCCTGCCATCAGGACGGCACGCCGATCTTTCCGCAGCGGCCGTGGAACGAAACCAATGCGCAGCCCGAGATCGCGCAGCGCATCGTCGGCTCGCGCGGACCGCACGCGTACCTGGGCGTGAAGCCGCAGACCGCGCTCGCCGCACCCGAGCGCTTCGACGAGCTCACCGATGTCGGTGCCTACACCGTCGCCGCGCAGCGCGTCTGGATCGACGGCTGCGCGCAGCACAGCACCTGCCGCCGCCTGCTGCTCACGCTGGCCCTGCGCTACGCCGATGATCCGGGCCGCTTCGATGCGACCAGCGCCGAGGCCCGGGCGCTGCGCGCGCAGCAACAGGCCGCGTGGCCGGTGGCCGGCATCGCCGTGCCCGAGTCCGACCTGCGCAATCGCGATCCGCTCGCATCCGCGCGCGGCTGGAGCGGTGTGGTCCGCACGCTGTTTGCGGCCGGCCGCCAGAGCGATGTCGCGGCCCGCACCAACGCCGACCTCGACGCCTTCGACCGCCTGCCGCGGCTGCCCGCCGAGCTGGACCCGCTGACGCCGCGCCCGCCCAAGCGGACGCTGACCAGCAGCGACATCGACGGCGTCTACGCACTGGCCGCGCTGTTCAGCGCGCCGGACCTCGACCGCCTGCGCGCCAGCGCGAACCACGACTGGGCGGCGCTTGAAGCGCGCATCGACCGTCTGCCCGACGCATTCTTTGCGCCCGCGCCGTTTTCGCGCGTCGCGGTGCTGCAGGCCCTGCTCGCCAGCGCCGGCCGGCCCGCGCCGGGCTTCTGCTGCCTGCAGACCGCCGCGCTGTCGGCGCCGGTGGCCGCATCGGTGCCGCCGCTGGCACTGGCGGCGGACTCGCCGCTGCAGCCGTTCGCGCGCTACTGCTTCGCCTGCCACCGCGGCAACCCCAACGCGCAGCTCGACTTCATGGCCGGCGACAGCGAAGCGCAGGTGCGCGAACGCATCCGCGCCACCACCAAGATCCGCGACGCGCTCGACTGGGAGCGCTACCGCAACACCGACCAGGCCGCCCGGCTGATGCCGCCGGCCGAGTCGCCGCAACATGCCCGGCTCGCAGACGACCTGAGCCAGCACCCGCAGCTGCTTGAACAGATGCGCGCGCAGGTGCCGGGGCTGTTTGATTTCTGATCACGGAGACGGCTGATGGACACTGAGCCCCGGATGCGCCAGCGGCGCCGCAGCGCCCAGGGCCGGCTTGTGCTGGGCGCGCTGCTGCTGTTCGGCCATTCCGGTGGCGCGCACGCCGAACCGGCGTTCGCGCGCCTGTACAAGCAGGAGTTCGGCTACACCCCCTCGTGCAACGCCTGTCACAAGGACGGCGGCGGCACGCCGGTCAACGCCTACGGGCAGCAGTTCAAGGACGCCGGCATGACGCCGGCGAGCTTCGCCCGCATCGCCGCGCTCGACGCCGACGGCGACGGCGCGGCCAACGGCGTCGAGGCCGCGGCCCGGGCCAATCCCGGCGACCGGCGCTCGACACCGCAGGACAAGACCGGCTGGCTCGACACCGCCAGTCTGATTCCGCGCGAGGTGCAGGCCGCGTTTCCCGGCATCCGCGCCTACCTGCCGCGCGACGCGGTGCTCACCGATGCCGACATCGCGCGCGCGCAGTCGCTCGGCGCCGCGCTCGGCAAGGACGACGAGAACACCATCTACATCCCGCTTGAAGACCAGCGCCCGGCCGGCACCGCGCTGATCTTCCCGGCCCACTACCAGGGCAAGACCTTCTTCCTGCTGCTGACCACCGACCGCAAGCTCGTCGTCACCGCGGTCACGCCGCTCAACACCAACCAGCTGCCCGCCGCGGCGCGGCACGCGATCTATGCGCGCTTCGTCGGCACCCCGCTCGACCGGCTGCCGAGCGCGGCCGGCAACGATCTGGGCGCGGCGATCACCGACGCGGTGAAGAAGGCCGGCACGCTGGTCTACGTGCGCCTGAAGGGAGCCTGAGGCCCATGCGCTCGCTGATGCGCAGATCCGGGCTGCTGGCGCTCGCGGGCACGCTCGCGCTGCTGCTGCAGCTGATGACTTCTCCGGTGCTGGCCCAGGATGAGTTCGACTTCTTCAGCGACGCGCCGGTGACCAGCGAACAGGTCATCGAGCTGCCGCCGGCGGTGTCGAAATGGATCAGTGTCGGCGGACCGCTGGCGCTGGTGGCGCTGTTCTTCGCGCTGATCGGCTTCTTCTGGTGGATGGTGCCGTTCCAGCTGCACACGGTCGACATCAACCTGCACCGGCTGCCCACCGGCGTGAAGCGCGGCATCGCGATGGCGACGGTGCTGTTCGGCATCGCCTTTGCGTTCGGCGCCTCGGAGATCGGCTATCAGCTGCGCCTGCACGGCAGCGCGGAGGCCTATTTCGCACAGATGTCCACCGGCAAGCTGATCGCCTTCACCCACGCCCACCTGTTCGGCTTCACCACCAGCTTCTTCATCATCGGCATCCCCTTCTCGCTGCAGTTCAACCACCTGTGGCCGTACCAGTGGGTGTTTCCGATCGGCCTGGCGGCGTCGCTGACCGACGTCGCCTCGTGGTGGGGGATCAAGTTTCTGGCGCCGCAGTTCGAGACTGTCTCGATCCTGTGCGGGGTGCTATTTTCGCTGAGCTACCTGTACATGCTCGTGGGCCTGCTGCGCGTGCTGCTGTTCCCGGACGTGATCTGGAGCACCGACAAGGACGCCGCCGAACGGCTGTCGCGGCGGCGCGACCTGAGCGATGCGGCGCGGCACCATGAGGGCGACTACTGAACTGTTGGGGCGCGCGGCCCGCGGCCGCCGCGCGGCGAAGGCTGGGGGGAGCGTGATGGCGGCACCGATACACACCGTGGCCGGAAAGAAGGTGCTGATCACCGGCGCCGCGATGGGCATGGGCAAGCTCTACGCCCAGCTGGCGGTGCAGGAGGGCGCCGCCGCGGTGGTGCTGTGGGACATCCAGCAGGCCGCGCTCGAAGCCACCGTCGCCGAACTCAAGACCAAGAGCGGCCGCGTGCGCAGCTACATCGTCGATCTCGCCAGCCGCGAGGCGATCGAGCAGGCGGCCGGGAAGGTGCGGCAGGAAGTCGGCGACATCGACATCCTGTTCAACAACGCCGGCATCGTCCGCGGCGCCTACTTCTGGGAGCACGACCCCGTCAAGGACATCTGGCAGACGATGGCGGTCAACGCACTGGCGCCGATGTACGTCACGCGCGCGTTCCTGCCGGCGATGATCGCGCGCAAGGACAGCCCGTGCCGCATCGTCACCATCGCCTCGGCTGCCGGGCTGGTCTCTGCTCCGCGCCTGAGCGTCTACTGCGGCTCGAAGGCGGCCGCGACCGGCTGGAGCGACGCGGTGCGCCTGGAACTCCGGCAGGCGGGGCATCGCCACGTCCGCGTGACCACCGTCAACCCGACCTACATCACCACCGGCATGTTCGAGGGCGCCACCGGCATGCTGTTCACCCCGCTGCTGACCCCCGAGCGCGTCGCCGCGCAGGTCTGGCAGGCGATGAAGCGCGGCACGCCGCGGCTGCTGCTGCCGTGGACGGTGCACCTGGCCCTCGCGCTGAAGGGCCTGCTGCCGGTGCGGCTGTTCGACTGGATCGCCGGCCGAGTGTTCGGCGCCTATCAGTCCATGGCCGGATTCACCGGACGGCCCGAACGCTAGCGCCGGTCCGCGACGCTTGCGGCGCCTTGCCGGGGTGCGGGTCGGCTCCGGTAAGATGCCGGCCAGATCCGCGGCAGAACAACGACGGGAGATTCGCGTGAACTACTTCGTTACCGGCGCCACCGGCTTCATCGGCAAGTTCCTGCTCGAGCAGCTGCTCCAGCGCGAGAACGCCAAGGTCCACGTGCTGGTGCGCGAATCCTCGAAAGACAAGTTCGACGCCCTGCAGGCGCGCTACGGCGCCGCCGGCAAGCATCTGCATCCGCTGTTCGGCGACATCACCACGCCGGGCCTGATCTCCGCCGCGGACTTCAAGAAGCTGGCCGGCAAGATCGACCACGTGTTCCACCTCGCCGCCGTCTATGACATGAACATGGACGACGCCACCGGCGACCGCATCAACAACGAAGGCACGCGCAATCTGGTGGCGTTCTGCAACAACCTGGGCGGCGGCGTGCGCCTGCACCATGTCTCCAGCGTCGCGGTGGCCGGCGGCAGCTTCGTCGGCCGCTTCACCGAGGACATGTTCGACGAAGGCCAGCATCTGGGCCATCCGTATTTCCGCACCAAGTTCGAGTCCGAGCGCATCGTGCGCGAGGAAGCGCAGGTGCCGTTCCGCATCTACCGGCCCGGCGCGGTCGTCGGTCATTCCGAGACCGGCGAGATGGACAAGATTGACGGCCCCTACTACCTGTTCAAGTCGATCCAGAAGATCAGCCACTCGGTGCCCAAATGGCTGCCGCTGCTGGGCATCGAGGGCGGCCGCGTGCCGCTGGCGCCGGTCGACTACGTGGCCAAGGCCCTCGACTACATCGCCCACGCCGACGGCCATGACGGCGGGTGCTTCTGCCTGATCCAGTCCCACTCGCCCACGGTCGGCGAACTGCTGCAGACGATGTTCGAAGCCGCGCACGGCCCGCACTTTGCGAAGAAGTTCGAGCTGCCGCCGGTGCCGGCGGGCCTCAAGCAGATCACCGACCAGGTCAGCGGCCGCATCCCCGACACCGTCGGCCGGCGCATCTCCAAGGCCATCGGCGTGCCGATCTCGGTACTCGGCTACGTCAGCAACCGCGCCGTGTTCGACGACAAGCAGGCGCGCAAGGCGCTGCGCGGCTCCCGCATCCAGTGCCCCGACATCCGCGACTACGCCGACAAGCTCTGGCAGTACTGGGAACTGCACCTCGACCTCAAAGTCAGCGTCTCGTCGCGCGCGGTGGCCAAACTCGCCGGCAAGGTCGCCGTGGTCACCGGCGCCTCGTCGGGCATCGGCTTTGTCGTCGCCAAGAAACTCGCCGCCGCCGGCGCCAAGGTGATCCTGGTCGCGCGGACCAAGGAAAAGCTCGACGAAACCAAGCACATCATCGAGAAGATGGGTGGCGAGGCGCACGTCTATCCCTGCGACCTCAACGACATGGCGGCGATCGACACCTGCGCGCAGAAGATCCTCGGCGACTTCGACCACGTCGACATCCTGGTCAACAACGCCGGCCGCTCGATCCGCCGCGCCGTGTTCGAGTCGATGGAGCGCTTCCACGACTTCGAACGCACGATGCAGCTGAACTACTTCGGCGCCGTGCGCATGATCATGAACTTCCTGCCGATGATGGCCAAGCGCAAGTCCGGCCACGTCATCAACATCAGCTCGATCGGCGTGCTCGCCAACGCCGCGCGCTTCTCCGCCTACGTCGCCAGCAAGGCCGCGCTCGACGCCTTCTCGCGCTGCCTGTCGGCCGAGGTCAAGCACCTCAACATCGAAGTCACCGCGATCTACATGCCGCTGGTGCGCACGCCGATGATCGCGCCGACCAAGCTCTACGACTACGTCCCCACGTGGAGCCCGGACAAGGCCGGCGACACCGTGATGAAAGCCATCATCGAGCGCCCCAAGTCCATCGCCACCCCGCTGGGCACCGCCGCCGCGGTCAGCTACGCGCTGTGGCCCAAGGTCAACGACTACATTCTCAACAAGGGCTTCAGCCTGTTCCCCTCGTCGTCCGCCGCCAAGGGGCGCAAGGAAGGCGCCAAGCCCACGCTCGAACAGGTCGTGTTCGCCAACCTGTTCAAGGGCGAGTACTTCTGAGCGGGCGCTGGATTCCCTCCTCTGCGTGCCGGGACGGTCAGGTTGGGGCCGCACCG
This sequence comes from Fontimonas sp., assembly GCA_041592255.1. GTDB lineage: Bacteria > Pseudomonadota > Gammaproteobacteria > Nevskiales > Nevskiaceae > Solimonas. The sequence continues at coordinate 1,334 of JBFHQK010000121.1, read as the reverse complement.
GCGCCTCAGTGCCGACACACCGGCCGCATCAGATCCGGTCAAACGGACTCACCACCCCGCGCCCGCCACGATTGAGCACATGCGTGTAGATCATGGTTGTGCTCACATCCTGGTGCCCCAGGAGTTCCTGCACCGTGCGGATGTCATAGCCGCCCTGCAGCAGATGGGTGGCAAACGAATGCCGAAGCACATGCGGTGAGACCGGCTTGGCGATGCCCGCACGCTGCGCAGCCACCTTGACCGCCTTCTGCACCGACGCTTCGAGAAGATGATGTCGGCGTTCGATCCCGGTTCGCGGGTCGCGCGACCGACCGGCAGGTGATGGAAAAACGTACTGCCAGCCCCATGCCTTCGCGGCCGTGGGCGACTTCACGGCCAGCGCGTCGGGCAACCAGACCGTGCCGAAGCCGTCGGCCAGATCGGCATCGTGGAGCCGCTTTGCTTTGGCCAACTGATCGCGCAGCGGCAGCATCAAGTTCTCCGGCAGCACCGTGACTCGGTCCTTATCGCCCTTGCCTTGCCGCACCAGGATCTCGCGTCGCTCGAAATCCACATCCTTCGCGCGCAAGCGCAGGCCTTCCAGCAGACGCATTCCGGTGCCGTACAACAGACTCACGACCAGCCACATGGTGCCGTTCAACTGCTCCAGAAGCTCACGGACCTCGCGCGGCGTCAGCACCACGGGCAGCCGCTTGCCGCGCTTGGCCTGAACCACCTCGCCCAGCCACGGCAGCTCCACTTGCAGAACATGCCGGTACAGAAACAGCAGCGCCGCCCTCGCCTGATTCTGCGTGGCCGCGGCCGTCTTTCGCTCAACGGCCAGATACGTCAAAAAAGACGCCACCTCGCCTGCGCCCATGTCCTTGGGGTGACGTTTGCCGTGAAACAGGATGTAGCGCCGTGCCCAATCCACATACGCCTGTTCCGTGCGCAGACTCATGTGCCGGATACGGATCTGTTCCCGCATTCGATCCAGCAGCTTGGGTGGTCGGGTCGCGTCCATCCGCCGAATATTAGGCAGCCTATTGGGCGGTGCTCAATGGCAAGTCGCTGACACTCGAGACATTTGTCACACAATGGCTTTGACCTAGGCTGTAGGCCTCTTTAGCCTGCAGTTAGTCGATTTTAAAGTTAGCCCTTTAGGTGAGTGTTCAACAACACGATGGAGGTGATACGTGGCCGGAGATGAGAAGGACAACAACCAGAAATCGGCGAAACCAAAAGGCAAGGCGCGTACCGTAAAGAACATTATTCCTCTTGGCACACAAAACGTGTCGGTGTACGCGTCTCCAAAGGTGTCAAAGGCACTGGAAGAAATAACCGCGGACATGACG
>JBFHQK010000120.1:0-8250 GCA_041592255.1 Fontimonas sp. | reverse complement strand
GCGTTTCTCGAGCTGTTCCTGACTGAGTTCTTCGGCTGGGGCATGGTTCAGTCGGACCCGCACTTCGGCAACTACCGCGTGCGCCCTGGCGAGCACGGGGCGCCCGACCGCATCGTGCTCCTGGACTTCGGTGCCACCCGCGTCTTCGGCCGCGGTTTCATTGACAACTATGCCGACATCGTGCGCGGCGCGATGCAGCGGGACCGGGAGGCGATCCTGCGGGGCGCGCACGCGATCGGCCTGATGCAGCGGGGCTTTCCGCGCAACGTGCTCGATGCCTTCGCGCAGATGTGCGAACTGATCGTCGAGCCGTTCAACGCGATCGACGATCCGCGCACGCCCGAGCGGCTGCGCGCTGCGGACGGCAGCTACCGCTGGGGCGACAGCGATCTGCCGATGCGCGCCGGCCGTGTCGCGGCCGTCAACGCGCTGTCGGTGTACTTCCGCGTGCCGCCGCGCGAGATCGTGTTCCTGCATCGGCGCCTGGCGGGCGTGTTCATCCTGCTGGCGACCTTGCGTTGCGAGCTGGCCGAGCGCGCGCTGCTCGAACGCGCGCTGTTGGAGACACCCGGCAGCCGCTAGTTTGCCAGGCAGTTCAGCGGTGGTTCAGCGCCGGCTGCGAGGCTCGTTTGCTGGCCAGCGCGGAGCGGATTGGGTAGCATGCCGTCGCGTTTTGCAGCAACTAATGACCCGCATACGGTCACGAAACTCTAGAGGAGAGTCACTCCGATGAATATGCGCCTAGGAACACTTGGCGGCGCGCTCATGCTCGCCCTGGTCGCGGGGCAGGCTGGCGCAAAGGTGACGCCGCAGGAAGCGGAGCGTCTGGGCAAAGACTTGACACCGGTGGGCGCTGAGCGGGCCGGCAACAAGGACGGCACGATTCCGGAATGGCAGCCGGCGCAACGCCGCGGCGCGCTGTCCGGCGAGTACCCGAATGATCCGAAGATCGACGCCGAGGAGCCGATCTTCACGATCACCAAGGCGAACATGGCGCAGTACGCGGACAAGCTGTCCGAAGGTCACAAGCATCTGCTGAACACCTACGACAGCTACAAGCTCAACGTGTATCCGCCGCATCGCGTCGTGACCTGGCCCAACGAGATCTTCGCGGCGACGCGTGCGAATGCCACCAGCTGCGAGATGCTGGATCCGGACACGCCGAACAACTGCAAGCTGGGCTTCCCATTCCCGATCCCGAAGACGGGCGCGGAGCCGGTGTGGAACCACAAGCTCAAGTGGCGCGGTGAAGCGGTGACCCGCTTCAACAACCAGATGATCGTCCAGCCCAACGGCGAGTTCCAGCTGACCAAGCTGGTCGAGGACGTGCAGTTCGGGTACGCGTCGATCGAGAATCCGGTGCCGCTGTCCAAGGGCTCGGGTGAGTTCCTTAAGTACCTGTCCAAGACGGTGGCGCCGCCGCGTCTTGCGGGCACGTTCATTCTGGTGCACGAAAAGGCCGGCACCGGCGCCGAAGGGCGCGCGGCATGGCTGTATTCGCCCGGCCTCAAGCGCATCCGTCGTGCACCGACGGTGTGCTGCGACAACCCTTACGAGGGCACCGACGGTCACCAGTTCTACGACCAGGTCGACATGTTCAACGGCGCGCTCGAGCGCTACAACTGGAAGATGGTCGGCAAGAAGGAGATGTACATCCCGTACAACTCCAACCGCATCGCCGGGCCGCAGAGCAAGTACCGCGATATGGCCAAGCCGCGGCATCTGAACCAGGACCTGCCGCGCTACGAGCTGCACCGCGTCTGGGTGGTCGAGGCTGACATCAAGCCGGGCACCAGCCACACGTTCAAGAAGCGCCGCCTGTACATCGACGAAGACGCCTGGACCATCGCGATGGTTGATGACTATGACAACCGCGACCAGCTCTACCAGTTCCAGGAAGGGCATGTCATCTTCGGCTACAACATCCTGTCGCCGACGACCGTGCCGGAAGTGATCTACCACTTCACCTCGGGCCGCTACTTCATCACCGCGACCTTCAACGAGGACAAGCCGCTGGATCTGACCGTGCGCTTCAAGCCGGATTACTTCAGCGCCGCCTCGGTGCAGAAGATGACGACGAAGTAAGCCGTCAGCAGGAATTGGTGTAGATTTGGAGCCGCCGGGTGCAAGCCCGGCGGCTTTTTTCATTGAACAAGGCGGGACGCGAGGCTGCGCGCCCCGACGATCAGGGGGAGCAAACATGAAATTCGAAGACAAGCACACGTTCGACAAGCCGGCGGCCAGCGTGATCCGGATGTTCTCTGACCGCGCCTACTTCGAGCGCAAGTACAAGGAGCTGGGTTTCACCGACATCCAGGTGCTGGAGCACCAGCTGGATGGAACGAAGTTCCGCATCAAGGTGCGTTACACGACCAAGAACACCGTCGCCGTTCCGGACTTTGCCAAGAAGTTCATTCCGTCGACCGCCGTGGTCACGCAGCAGGACGCCTGGGACACGGCGCGGATGACCGGCCGCCTCGACGTCGAGATCAAGGGGGCGCCGGTGAAGGTCGCCTGCGACATGACGCTGCGGGACGAGGGCAAGGGGTCGGCGAACAGCCTCAAGTGGACGGTCACGTCGGGCATTCCGCTGGTCGGCGGCAAGCTTGAACAGCTGACTGCCGATGACATCCGCGCGAAATCGGGCAACGACATCGCCACCACGCGGCGCATCCTCGCTGATTACTGACCGGGGCGCAGCAGCGTTTGTGCGTTGCCGGTGGCGCAAGGGACGCCAAAGGCCCCCGGCAACGCACTGGGCTGAACCGGCTCGCTGCGATCCGCGGGTCGCTTTGGAGTAGGATGGCGGCCCACAGCGCGCGCTGCGGGCCCGCTGCTTCGGGTGCGAGTACCGGCGCTCGGCGTGCATGCGGCGCTGTGATGTCCGCACCTCCACCTGAATCAGCTGCTGCCATGCCCCAAACCGAACGCCATGAGCCTGAGTCGTCACCGACTCTGTGGCAGACCGTGTCCAGTGTCGCCGCGTCGTTCTTCGGCGTGCAGAGCTCGAAGGCGCGCAAGCGCGACTTCACGCATGGCAAGGCCGCGCACTTCATCGTGATCGGCGTGGTGCTGACGGTCCTGTTGATCCTCACGATCGTGCTCGCCGTGCGGTTCGCGCTCCGCAGCGCGGGGATGTGAGGCTCCGTCGCAGCGCCGACCTCAGGCGTCTGCCAACGCGCGTGAGGGCATCGGCCAGCGCGCGGTTTTCGAGCCGGCGCGGTGTGCACACATGCGTCGGCAATGAAGTGTTCGTGAGCGCGCTGTCAAGGGGTATCACGGCGCCATTTCACTAGAGAAGTTTGCCCGAAGGACATCTCCTGAAGGCATTTTCCTAGTTGTCGCTCCGGCACTCCTTGGCCAGTCTGTCATGGAGTGCGCGGGAGAGCGACCACAATGACGGACAGCACACGACAGCCGAATCTGGCCAAGACCTGGGCTATTGTCCTCGCGGCCAGCGACACACGGCGCCTGCTCGCGGTGACCAGCGGAGGCGAGGGGACCGCGGTGCCCAAGCAGTTCTGCTCGCGATGGGGCGAACAGACGCCGCTGCAGGAGGCGCTGTCGCGTGCCGGAGCGCTGGTGGCGCGTGAACGCCTGTGTGCCGTGGTGGGCGCGGCGTACCGCGAATGGTGGAAGCCGCAGCTGTGGGCGGTGCGCGCCAGCAACACGGCGGTGCAGCCGGTCGATCGTGGCACCGGCGTTGGCGTGCTGCAGGCGCTGCTGCAGATCATGCGGCGTGATCCCGGCGCGCGTGTTCTGCTGCTGCCCTGCGAGCGCTACGTGGCGCGCGATGCGGTGTTCGAGCATGCGCTGCGGCAGGCATTGGCGCACGTCACCGCGCAGCCGGCGTCGGCGGTGCTGCTGGGCTTTCGCGCCGAAAGCGACGATCCCGGCATCGGCTATGTGTTGCCAGGCGAGCATACCCACGGTGATCTTCGCGACGTCGTCGATCTGGTCGACAAGACGACAGCGGCGCGGGCCAGCGATCTCGTGCGCCGGGGCGCGCTGTGGAGCAGCTCGATCGTGGCGGCCTCGGCCGCGGCGCTGCTGGAGCTGTACCAGCGCCGCCATGGCGGCGTTGTCAGCGCGGTGCGGCAGTATGTCGAGCAGCGCGACGACCCGTTTTTCGATGCCGAATCCGCCGCTGCGGACTATGCGCGCCTGCCCACACTTGACCTGGTGCGCGATGTCCTGCGCGGTCAGGAGTCGGCGCTGCAGGTGTTGCCGGTTCCAGCCTGTGGCTGGAGCGATCTGGGCACGCCGTGGGTGCGCGGGGGCGGGCACGTGTCGCCGCCGGTCGCGCCGGCCTGGCGCGGTTCGCTGCCGGGGCTGGTGCGGCACCAGCCGCAGCCGCAGCCGCAGCGATAGCCGTGCGGGATGGCTTCCGTGCCCGGCACCGCAGGAGAGGTACCCGTCATGCCGCTGACCAGCCTGCCGCCGTTCAGCCTTCCGGAGCAGCGGTCGCTGCGCGGATCCGGCGTCGGGCGTGAACAGGGGCCCCATCAGCAGGTGCAGACTCACTTCCAGACCATGCAGCAACGCGGCAAGTCGGGCAGCAGCGACGAAACCAGCACGTCTGGGATGTATCGCGTGCGCAAGACGCGCGCCTACTATCAACGGCTGTTCGAGACCGCGCCGGATGGCATCCTGATTCTCGACGAGGAAACCGGACAGATCATCGACGCCAACCCCTATATGGCGGATCTGCTGCGTCATCCGATCGTCGATGTCATCGGCAAAGAGGTGTGGGAGCTGGGCCTGTTCCGCAATCCTGATGCGATGAAGGCGGCATTCTCGGCGCTGCGCCGCACCGGGATCGTCCATCACGAGGATCTGACCCTGATGGCGCGCGACGGGCGCCGGGTGGATGTCGAATTCATCTGCAAGGTGTACGACACCAACGGGCATCGTTTCGTGCAGTGCAACGTCCGCGACATCTCCGATCGCAAGTACCTGGTGGCGGAGTTGCAGCGCGCGGCCACCACCGACCATCTCACCGGAATTGCGAACCGGCGGCATTTTCTGACGGTGGCGCGCGACGAGCTGCAGCGTGCACACCGGTACCGGCGGCCGTTGTCCCTGCTGATTCTTGATGTCGATCACTTCAAGCGGATCAACGACAGCTTTGGCCACCCGGTGGGTGACGACGTGCTGCGGGGCATCGCGCATGCCTGCCGCGGCCGGATGCGCAGCGCCGATGTCATCGGACGGCTGGGCGGCGAAGAATTCGGCGTGCTGATGCCCGAGACCGCGCAGCGTTCCGCAATCGAGGCGGCACATCGTCTCCAGGAGGCGGTGGCGTCGGTTGCGGTGCAGCCGCCGGGCAAGGACCTGCTCACCGTCACCATCTCGATCGGGATCGCGATCACCGGGGCGGGGCAGGAGAGCCTGCACGCGCTGCTTGCGCGTGCCGACGCTCAGCTGTACCGGGCGAAGGAGAACGGCCGCAATCGCATCTACGCGGATGTCGCGGAGTCGGTCCAGCTGCCCGATCCTGGCCAAGTCCATACACAGCCGGGTGAGCACCACGGCTGACGACGGCAGGGGGCGGACTGCGTCCGCGTCAGGCGCTTGGCGTATCGGCGGGCAATGGAACGGTGACGCGCACGCTCGTGCCCGCGCCGGGTGCCGAGTGGATCACCAGCCTTCCGTGCACCGCATGACTGCGTTCCCGCATCAACACCAGCCCAAGGCGCTGGCGTTCGGCGGCGCGGGCGAGGTCAAAACCGGCGCCATCGTCGCGGACTTCGAGGCGAACCTCGCCCGCTGCGGCCTCGAGGCTGACGCTGACATGCGCGGCGCGCGCGTGACGGGCGACGTTGCGCAGCGCTTCCTGGGCAATTCGGTATAGACAGAGTGCGACCGGCGCCGGCGCCCCGTCGACGGGGCCGTCGGTGCTTAAGGTGACCGGCGTTGCGTGCTGCTGTTCGAAGGTCTCGCACTCGCCGCGTAGTGCCTTGCTCAGTCCCAGAGCGTCGAGCACGGCGGGGTGGATCCGCCGCGCCAGGTCCTGCATGTCCTGGCCCAGCATGCGGATCTGGTCCTGAGCGGCGCGCAGCGGCTTGAGCGCCTCGTGCGCGGACGGCTGCAACAGCTGCGTTGCGCGGTCGAGCTCGATCGCCAGCGAACTGAGGCTGGCCCCCGTCAGGTCATGCAGGTCTTGTGCAAGTCCGCGGGCTTCGCGTTCGGTTGCTGCCCGCAGGTGTTCGGCGACGGTGGCCTCGCGTTCGGTGACATCCTCGAAGAGGAGCAGGATCGCGGGCACCCCGCCGTCTCTCGACAGGTGCTGGGCGTCGAGGAGGAAGCTGCGTGTGCCTGCGTCGGCTGTGTCGTGTTCGAAGCGGAAGCCGCGGATCCGTCGCCGTTCGGGCAGCTCCTGTTCGCGCAGCAGCTGCAGGGCGGCTGCGCGCCACTGACCGTTGCCGAGATCGACCAGGCGCCGATGCTCGATGTGCGCCTGGCTCATCCCAAAGGTGTGGCAAAACGCCGGATTGCACAGCAGCACGCGCTGCTGTGGATCGAGCAGCAGCAGCGGTCGGGTGATCGCGTTGACGATCTCTGCACTGTAGTGCCGGATGGTGTCGATGCCGATCCAGGCGATCAGCACGCCGCTGCTGTTGGCGTCGTCTGCTCGATGGCGCCGCAGCTTCAACGCGTGCCAGTGGCCGCTGTCATCCTGCAGCGTGCGCTCGGCCTGGCCGTGCTGAAGTGCAGCGTCGATCAGCGCGCGCAGCCCAAGCGCATCGAGGGACGGCACGAGCTCTGCAAGCATCCGGCCGACATCCGCATCGCGCAGCTGGAACGCCGCGCGCGCGGCCGGGCAGAAATGCCGCACGCGGCCCTCGCCGTCGAGATCGACGATCGCGATATCGTCGCCGGCGACCAGTGCTGCGAGTTCGCAGCTGTGGGGCGAGAGCGCGGGGAGCGCGGCGTTCGGCGCCGGCGAAGGCCGCGACCGCACAGTGCGGGTCGCACCGACCTTGGAATGGGGCGCTGGGCGCGGCGCGGCAGGCAGGCCGTGCGGTTCCGACGGTGTCACCTTGCGTGGGTGTGATGGCGCGTGCAGCACCGCGCGCTCCCAATGGGGCGGATCCTCGGCGTTCGTTGCCGGCGGATGGTCGCGCAGCAGGCGGTCGGCGAGCGCCTGCGGTGCCGGCAGATTCTTGCCGCTGGGTGCGCCGGCGAGGATGACGGCGCGCGAGCGGCTGCGCGGCTCATCGTCCAGGCTGTTGAGAAAGTGGTCGACTGCGGCCATCGGCGTGGGCGCTGTGCGCGGCTTTTGCGTCTGCAGCACGCCGTGCGCGAGGCTGACGAGCCGGGTTGCGGGCGCGAGATAGACGCGATCGGCCCTCATGTGCAGGCCGCTGCGAATCAGCGACACCGGCATCGGGCTGTGCCGGCGCAACATCGCCTTGAGCGCGCTCACGTGCGGGACGTGATCGTTCATCAGCACCACGATGGCTTTGCCCGGCTGCGCCGGGAGCGCTTTGAGCAACGCGCACACGTACGCCATCGTCTGCGCCGGCGCGGCGATGCCGACGACGGCCGGCGCGGGGGCCGCAGGCGGCAACCGTTGGCGCGGCACGCTGCTGTGCTGATGCGTCGCGTTGCGCAGCGATGCGACGGTCTCACGGGGCTGCTTCCTTGCAGTCTTCGCAGTCATGGGCCATCTCCCTGGTCCCCGCCGGATGGCAACCAGGCCTGCTGGCCCCGCCGCCACCGCCCAAGCCGTGACCTCGGCGCGCATGTCTGCGCTTGCGGTGGCCGGCTGTGCTGTTTGGCCGAGCATATACCACCGCAGCGCAGGATGGGCATCGGTGTGGATCGGCAGCCGCCGCGAAGCCGGCCCGGATACTGGAGTCATCGCCGGCGCTGTTTGCGTCAGTGGCACCGTCGCGGCGCATCGGGGCTGGCCTCACGCCACCGGCCGCTGGCTGCACGCAAAATTGACGCGGTCCTCGGTGAGGCGTAGCTTGCAAGAACGGGCAGTCCGCAACTCAACATGCGTGACTGAGGGGTCGCAAGGGAATGCGGCCGTGTCTCACCGCCAGGAGGCACGTCAATGTCCAACGATCGACTCAGGGGTTCCCGGTCGTCCGCGATGAACCCCGTTTCAGGTGGCGCGCCTGCCATCGCACACCGTCGCCCTGCATCTGCATCTGCATCTGCATCTTCATCCGCGCGCGCCAATCATCCCCCCGCGAAGCGAACTTCGTCACCGGATGCCGGTCCATCTGATCAGGTCGG
>JBFHQK010000119.1:0-8312 GCA_041592255.1 Fontimonas sp. | reverse complement strand
CTCTCGGCGCCGTAGGGATCGAGCACCGGCGGCCGGCGGTGACGCTGCAGCCGCTGGAACTCGCGCGCCATCACCTCGGACCAGCGGGTGTAGTCGCGCATCGCCGGCGCGCCCTCGGTCTCCGGGGTCTCGTCGTCGAGCTGGTGGGCGAACTCGTGGACGACGACGTTGACCTCGTCGCCGTGCAGCGCGGCGTCAATATCGGCCCACGACAGCACGACGCGGTCACCCTGCCAGGACTCGCCGAGCTGCTCGACCGGATCGTCGCTGACCAGGCCCAGCTCGTCGGGCTCGTCGTGGCGCACAAAGAACCGGTCCGGATACAGCAGCACGCTGCGCACCATCGGGAACACCGCGGCCTGCGGTCGCAGCAGCAGCAGGCCGGCGAGGCCGGCAACGGCGATGCGCATGTCGTCGTCGACGACCAGTCCGTTGCAGCCGACGAAGCGTTTTTCCTGCAGGAAGCGCTCGACGCGCTGCTCGTAGAGCGCGCGCAGGTCGGCCGGCACCAGCTGCGCCTGCGGCACCTGCGCCCACAGCCGCTCGCGCCAGCCCGCGGGCGCCGCGGCGAGACGGCGCGCGGCGCGCGGCGCGAACATCCCACGCAGCAGCAGCGCCAATCCCAGCGCCAGCGCGAGCACCACCAGCGCTTCGGCCACCACGCCGTTCATCGCATGCTCGACGCATGCGCGCCGGCGCCTGCGCTCACAGCGGCTGCAGATTGGCCATCGACAGCATCAGCCACTTGCTGCCGGCGGCGCGGAAGCGCACTTCGACGCGCGTGCGCTCGCCATCGCCCTCGAACGCCAGGATCGTGCCCTCACCGAAGCGCTCGTGGCGCACGCGCTGCCCTAGGCGCAGCCCCGACGGCGCCTCGTCGGCGCGCATGCGCGGCGGCAACTGCGCCCGCGCCACCCCCGCCGATGCGGCGCCGTCCGCGCGCCCGGCGCCGCCATAACCGCCGCCATAGCTGCGGCCGTAGCTACTGCCGCCGGCAAACACCGGCCGCACCACCTGCGCGCGCGGGCGCGTCTCGACCATGCACTCGGGCGGGATCTCGCGCAGGAACTGCGACGGCACGCCGATCTGCTCGACCCCATGCAGGCGGCGCAGTTCGGCGTGGCTCATGTACAGCCGCTGGCGCGCCCGGGTGATGCCGACGTAGCACAGCCGGCGCTCCTCCTCGAGATTGCCCTCGTCGGTCGCCCGCGCGTGCGGGAACAGGCCGTTTTCGAGGCCGACCATGAACACGATCGGGAACTCCAGGCCCTTGGCCGCGTGCAGCGTCATCAGCTACACGCTGTCCTCGCCGGGCGCGGCCTGCTGCTCACCGGCCTCGAGCGCGGCATGGGTGAGGAAGCTGGTCAGCGGATCGAGCTGCGGCTGGCCTTCGACCGGCGTGTCGCCCGGCGACAGCTCGAAGCTGCGCGCCGCGCTGATCAGTTCGTCGAGGTTTTCGAGCCGGGCCTCGGCCTGTTCGCCCTTCTCTTTCTTGTAGTGCTCGCGCAGACCCGAGCGTTCGATCACACGTTCGGTGGCCTTGCTCAGCACCAGATCGCGGGTTTCCGCCGCCATCGATTCGATCAGCGCAAGGAATTCCTGCACCCGGGCGGCGGAGCGGCCCAGGGCCGCGGCGGCGTGATGCGCCGCCGCCCACAGCGACAGGCCGTGCATGCGCGCGAACTCGCGCAGCTTCTCGACCGTGGTCGCGCCGATGCCGCGCACCGGCAGGTTGACGACGCGCTCGAAGCTGACGTCGTCGTCGCGGTTGTGCAGCAGGCGCAGATACGCCAGCGCGTCCTTGATCTCCTGGCGCTCGAAGAAGCGCAGGCCGCCGTAGATCCGGTACGGGATGCGCGCGCGGATCAGCGTCTCTTCGAGCACGCGCGACTGCGCGCCCATCCGATAGAGCACGGCGATGTCGGCGCGCGCACAGCGTCCGTCGAGGTGTTCCTTGATCCGGTTGACGACGAACTCGGCCTCGTCGTACTCGTTGAAAGCCGCATACAGCTGGATCGGTTCGCCGTCGCCGCTGTCGGTCCACAGCTCCTTGCCCAGGCGCGCGCTGTTGCGCGCGATCAGCCCGTTGGCGGCATTGAGGATGGTGCCGGTCGAGCGATAGTTCTGCTCCAGGCGCACGGTCTCGCAGCCGGGGAAATCCTGCGCCAGCCGCATCATGTTCTCGACGCGCGCGCCTCGCCAGCTGTACACCGAATTGTGGGTGACAACGCCGTTGGCGACGAAGTTGTGGGTCGACTCCACGTTCAGATCATAGAGCTGCTCGGCATCGTCCAGCCACGACACCGACTCGACCGGGTCGAAACGCCCGTCTGACGTGAGCATCACCATGCCCGGCCGCACCGCGGCCGCACGAACGAACGGCAGCGACCGGCGCCCGATCCGCGCGCTCAGCACCAGGGTACCGGCGAGAACCTTCGCGGCCTGCTCGGCGATCTGCATCAGCTCGCCGAAGTCCTTCCGACAGGTCTCGAAACGCCAGCTGCGCGAACCGGCCTTCGCCGGGCGCAGGGACAAACCGATCGACTCCAGCGCGCCGCGTCCGGCAAGGTCGTTGCCGACGATCGAGATGCGGTGCATCGGGCTTGCCCCGCGGCGGTCACCGCAGAGCGTGACGACGACATTGCGCCGATTGGCATCGCGCGACTGCGGCCGGTGATGCGGAGCGTCCGGCGACAGCCCGCGGTCGCTGAGCAAGCGCTGGGCCGATGCGGTCGTATCCAGCTCGGCGAAGATACGCGCGATCCACTTCGCGTCGTGGACGAGGCCGTTGGTCGAGCCGCCCTTGCGCGCGACGAACGGCAGCATCGGGATGCCGTAGCGCAGCGACAGCAGCATCTCATCTGCGCGCGCCTCGTTCTCGCTGGCGTGCGTGGCCACGACCCAGGCGGCGTCGGCATGTTCCTGGATGCAGCGCTGCTCGAATCCGACCTTCGGACGCGCCTGCCCGCGCGTGTAGACCTGCGACGTGCCGAGACGGTAGCCAACCCCCTGCTTATGCATCAGGTAGGTGAAATGCAGCTGCGGCGTCTCGCCCAGCAGGTACCCGGCAAAATGCGTGTGCTCGGCGGTGCTGCGGATCCAGCCGCCGCTTTGTAGCCGGATGCCGACCAGTCCTTTGCGCCGGCCGAGCTGCTTGACCTCGCTGACCCGGGCCGGCCGGAAGTCGCCGCTGCCGTACGCCGACAGCACGGCGTCTCCGGGACGGATGCGCTCGATGGCGCGCTGGCTGCCGTCGGCCATCGTCACCGCCGTTCCCGCCGGCAGGCATTGATCGTCGTCCCCCACCGCGAACAGCACGCCCTGCGTGCCGGCGAGCACGCGCAGCCAGCGGTACTGCAGCGTGTTGGTGTCCTGGAACTCGTCGACCAGGATGTGGCGGAAGCGGGTGCGGTAGTGCGCCTGGATCTGCGCGTCGTCGCGGGTCAGCTCGTAGGCGCGCAGCAGCAGCTCGGCGAAGTCGAGCACGCCCTGGCGCGCGCAGGTTTCTTCATAAGCGGTGTAGATGCGCACGAACTGGCGCTGGGTGAAGTCGCCCTCGTCGCGGAAGTGCGCGGGCCGGCGCGCTTCCTCCTTCTGCGCATTGATCCAGCCGGTCACCGTCTTGGGCGGCCACTGGTCGTCGGGCAGGTCGAGGCTCTTGATCACGCGCTTGACCACCCGCACCTGGTCGTCGGCGTCGAGAATCTGGAAGTTCTGCGGCAGGCCCGCCTCCTTCCAGTGCAGCCGCAACATGCGGTGCGCGATGCCGTGGAAGGTGCCGACCCACATCGCGCGGATCGGCACGTCGACCAGCTGCTCGATGCGCGCACGCATCTCGGCGGCCGCCTTGTTGGTGAAGGTCACCGCCAGGATCGACATCGGCGAGACGTGCTCGGCGGCGATCAGCCAGGCGACGCGGTGCGTCAGCACCCGGGTCTTGCCGGACCCCGCACCGGCGAGGACGAGGCGGTGCTCCGGCGGGGCGGTGACGGCTTCGCGCTGAGCGGGATTGAGGGACGCGACGAGCTGGGCGGGATCGAACGACTGCATGTGACCGCCATTGTATCGCTCCGGCGGCCTCCGGCCCGGCGGCGCGCGCGCTGACCGCGGCCCGGAGCGGATCCCGGCGATACTGGGGACCGGGCGTCATCACCGGAAACGCGCAATGGGCATCGCGCCAGTGGCGGGGCGGAACGGATGAACACGGCGCTGCTGCGCTGGGGCTGGATCGCCGTGATCGCCGCGGTGGTACTGGCCTCGCTGGCGCTGCGGCCGCCGCTGCCGGTGGACGAGACGCGCTACCTCGCGGTGGCCTGGGAGATGTGGCGCGACCAGCAGTGGTGGGTGCCGACGCTCAACGGCCTGCCCTACAGCCACAAGCCACCGCTGCTGTTCTGGCTGCTGCACGCCGGCTGGGCACTGTTCGGGGTCAACGACGGGTGGCCGCGGCTGCTCGGCGGCGCCAGCGCGATCGCCTGCGGTCTGCTGACGCGGCAGGTCGCGCGGCGACTGTTTGCGCAGGAGCCGGCGGTGGCCGAGCTGGCGCCGTGGCTGCTGGTCGGCGCGCTGTTCTGGCTCGGCTTCAGCACGATGCTGATGTTCGACCAGCTCGCCAGTGCCTTCGTGCTGCTCGGCTGGCTCGGCGTGCTGCGCGCGCGCGACGGCGCGCACGGCGGGATGGTGCTCGTTGCGCTGGCGCTGGGGCTGGGCGCGCTGGCCAAGGGGCCGGTGGCGTTCCTGTTCGTGCTGCCGGCGCTGCTGTTCGCGCCGCCGCCGGCACGTCGGCGGCGCACGGTGCTCGTGCACGGCGCCCTGGCCACGCTGCTGGGGCTGGGCATGGTGCTGGCCTGGGCCGTGGCGGCGATGGCGCGCGCCGGCCCGGGGTATGGCCAGGCCCTGGTCTGGCACCTGGGCCTGGGCCGCGTCGTCGACACCTTCGCGCATGCGCAGCCGTGGTGGTGGTATCTGCCGCTGCTGGGGCTGCTGTGGCTGCCGTGGAGCCTCGCGCCCGCCTTCTGGCGCGGCTTGCGCGACGCCGGGCGCGCGGGCCTGGCCGGGGAGCGCGGCGCGCGCTTTTGCATCGGCGTCGGCGGCACCACGTTCCTGGCGCTGTCGGCGATCGACGGCAAGCAGCCGCACTACCTGCTGCCGCTGTTTCCGCTGCTGGCGATGCTGATGGCGCGCCGGCTGTGCGCCGCGCCGCCGGCGCGCCTGCTGCTCAGCACCTGGCCGCTGGCTTTGATCGGCCTCGGGCTTGCGCTGCTGCCGTGGGCGCCCGCACGGCCAGACTGGGCAGCTGCGCTGCCGCCGTGGCCGGGACTGGCGCTGGCGGCGGCGGTGATCGTCGCCGGTACGCGGCGCGTGGGCACGCCAGCCCAGGCCATCGTCACCGCCGGCTTGGGCGCCGCGATCCTGCTCGGCGCACTGATCGTCGTCGCTCCCCACGCGCTGGCGCGTCACGACCTCGTCGCGCTCAGCCGCGACATCGGTGCCGCCCAGCGCAGCGGCGAGGTCGCCTTCGTCGGCAGCTACCGCGGCCAGTTCACTTTTGCCGGCCGCCTGCAGCGGCCGTTGCCGATTCTCGCGCCGGGCGAAGTGCGCGCCTGGCTGCAGGCGCATCCGCAGGGGCTGGCGGTCGGCGAGATCGAACAGCCCGACAGCGCGGAGGGCCGCGCCGCGGCCTGGACGCATCCCTACCGCGGACGCTATTTCGCCGGCTGGACCGCGGCCAGCCTCGCCGCCGCGCCGCAGGCGCTGCCGGCCGCACGCGACGACGACTGAGCCCGGCGCCGCGGCACGCGGGCTGCCGGCCTCACTCCGCCGTGGTCGGATCGATCACGCTTGCGACCTGCGCGATCCGGTCGGCCGGAAAGCCGCCGCGCTGCGCGTGCTCGCGAACCTGGGCCTCGTCGGGCGCAATGTAGACGCAGTAGATCTTGTCGCCGGTGACGTAGCTCTGCATCCACTGCACGTGCGGCCCCATGGATTCGATCACCGCGCAGGATTTCTGCGAGATCTCCCGCAACGCATCGGCCGACAGCTGACCGGCACCTGGCATTTCCCGTTCGATCACATATTTCGGCATCGATCAGTCTCCCGACGCGGACAAGGGCCGAAGTCTGGACCGCGCCCGCGGGACTCGCCGTGCTCCACCCCACCGATCCGGCCCGCGCGGCGGCCCGGCTTGCCGATACACTGCACCGACCGCCGGTGGGGACCGGCGGCAGACCACCAATAAGCGCAAGGGGAAGGGAAAGCATGAAAACCGTACTCATCACCGGGGCCAGCACTGGCATCGGCAAGGCCACGGCCGAGCTGTTCTTCGCGCGGGGCTGGAACGTGGTGGCGACGATGCGCACGCCTGACAGCGCGCGCGAGGACGGGCGCTGGCTGGCCGCGCGCCTGGACGTCACCGATCCGGCATCGATCGAGGCCGCGCTCAAGGCGGCGATTGCACGTTTCGGCCGCCTTGACGTGGTCGTCAACAATGCCGGCTACGGGCTGGTCGGCACCTTCGAGTCGATGGACGAGGAACGCATCCGCCGGCAGTTCGAGACCAATGTGCTGGGCCTGATGCGGGTGTCGCGGGCGGCGATTCCGCTGTTCCGCGAGCAGCGCGAAGGCACGCTGATCAACGTCGGCAGCATGGGCGGCAAGCTGGCCTTTCCGTTCTACAGCGTCTACCACGCAACCAAATGGGCGGTCGACGGTTTCTCCGAATCGCTGCAGTTCGAACTGGCGCCGCTGGGAATCAAGGTCCGCCTGATCGAACCCGGGGCGATCAAGACCGACTTCTACGACCGTTCCGCCGACTTCGTTCACGACCGCACGCTGACCGCCTACAACACGCTGGTCGACACCGGCACGGCGCGCATGAACGCCGCCGGCAGCCAGGGCGCGAGCCCGGATCTGGTCGCCACCGCTATCTGGAAGGCCGCCACCGACCGCGGCGCGCGCCTGCGCTACCCGGTCGGCCGCGACGCCAAGGCCCTGCTGTTCCTGCGCCGTCTGCTGCCCGACGGCCTTTACCGGCGCATGGTGCGCCGTCAGCTGCTCGGCTGATTCGGCGCGATCGGCAGCGCGCGCGTCTCCTGGCGGCGCGCGCGCATGTTCAACAGTTCGATTGACACCGAGAACGCCATCGCGAAGTAGATGTAGCCCTTGGGCACATGGAAGCCCATGCCTTCGCCGACCAGCGCCATGCCGATCAGGATCAGGAACGACAGCGCCAGGATCTTGATCGTCGGGTGACGCTCGACGAAGCGCGACACCGCGCCGGCGTAAAACATCATCACGCCGATGGCGATCACGATCGCCGCGACCATCACCGGCACGCGGTCGGTCATGCCGATCGCGGTGATCACCGAATCCAGCGAGAAGACGATGTCGAGCACCATGATCTGCACGATCACCGACACGAAACCGACCGCCGCCTTGCCGATCACGTCCTCGGGGCCAAAACCGCTGGGCGCTTCGACCGTCTCGTGAATCTCCAGCGTGCTCTTGCCGAGCAGGAACAGGCCGCCGCCGAACAAAATCAGGTCACGCCCGGACACCGCATGGCCCATGACCTCGAACAGCGGCGCGGTCAGCCTGGCCAGCCAGGCCAGCGACATCAGCAGCGCGATGCGCGTGACACAGGCGCCGGCCAGCCCCAGCGTGCGCGCCCGCGCGCGCTGATGCTCCGGCAGCTTGTTGGCCATGATCGACAGGAAAATGATGTTGTCGATGCCCAGCACGATCTCCAGCGCGGCGAGCGTGATCAGGGCAATCCAGAGTTCAGGCGCGAGCAGCGCGTCCATGCGGGCGGACCGGCAGTGAGGGGGCGCAATTCTAATCGGGCGGCGGCGCCAGGCGAGCCCGCCGCGCGCCGGTCGCGCCGGTGCCGGCATGGCGGAAACCGCACCGGCGGCCGGGCCCGCAGCGGATCGGACTCATTCGGGACATCGCCATGCCAGACCACACACCGACGGGCCAGCCCTTGAGCGCCACCGACACAACACGCAGCAGCCTTCGCGCCATCGACTGGGCCGAACACCGGCAGATGACCTTGGGCGAGGCCGAATACGTCTGGCTGGAGGCCGGACACGGACCGCTGGTGGTGCTGCTGCACGGCTACCCGGACACCGCCTATTCCTGGGAACACCAGCTGCGCGGCCTGGCCGCCGCCGGCTACCGCGTGGTCGCACCGTTCCTGCGCGGCTATGCGCCGACCCGCGTGCCCGCGCACAGCTATTTCGACCGCGCGACGCTGGCCGACGACGTGGTTGCGCTGATCCGCGCGCTCAACCACGACCAACCCGCCTTTCTCG
>JBFHQK010000118.1:0-8324 GCA_041592255.1 Fontimonas sp. | reverse complement strand
CACGCTGCCGCGGCCGCGGCAGTGCGGGCAGCTCTGCTGCAGGACGAAAAAGCCCTGCTGCACGCGGACCTGGCCTGCACCGCGACAGGTCGGACAGGCCGCCGGCTTCTTGCCGTCGGCGGTGCCGTGCCCATGGCAGTCCGCGCACTCTTCCCAGCTCGGGATCCGGATCGTTTCGGTGGCGCCGAAGACCGCCTGCTCCAGCGTCAGCTCCATCATGTAGCGCAGGTCCGCGCCGCGCCGCGGCCCGCCGCTGCGTCCGCCGCCGCCGAAGATGTCCGCGAACACGTCGCCGAAGATATCGGCAAAGCCGCCGGCGCCACCGAAGTCCGCGCCACCGCCGCCGCGCTGCAGGCCCTCGTGCCCGTACTTGTCGTAGACCGCACGCCGCTGCGGGTCGGTCAGGACCTCGTAGGCCTCGCTGGCCTCCTTGAAGTGCTCCTCGGCGGCCTTGTCGCCGGGATTGCGGTCGGGGTGAAACTTCATCGCCAGGCGGCGATAGGACTTTTTCAGCTCGTCTTCGGTCGCTTCCCGGCTGACGCCGAGGATTTCGTAATAGTCGCGCTTGCTCATGGATGGACGGCAGGCGGCGGGCGGCGGGCGGCGCGGTTACGCGGATTCGGCACGGTTGGATTCCGTTGGAGCGGATGGCGGTACAAATGCAGCGGGAGGCGGGGCTTTTGCATCGCCTCCCGCCTCCCGCCTCCAGCCTCTCGTCTTACTTCTTGTCCTTGACCTCGGTGAACTCGGCATCGACGACGTCGTCGCTCTTGCCGGCATCCGCGCCGGGCGCCTCGGTTCCGGCGGCGCCGGCTTCCGCGCCCTTCTTCGCATAGACGCGCTCCATCAGCTTCGCGGAGGCCTGCGTCAGGGCTTCGGACTTGGCTTCGATGTCGGCCTTGTCATTGGACTTGACCGCCTCGCGCGCCGCCGCAATCGCGTCCTCGATCGCCTTCTTCTCGTCGGCCTGCACCTCGTCGCCGAGATCCTTCAGCGACTTCTCGACCGCATGGATCATCTGGTCGGCCTGGTTGCGCGCGCCGATCAGCTCGTTGAACTTGCGGTCCTCCTCGGCATGCGCCTCGGCGTCCTTGACCATCTTCTTGATCTCGTCCTCGGTCAGGCCCGAGTTCGCGGTGATGCGGATCGACTGTTCCTTGCCGGTGGCCTTGTCCTTGGCCGTGACGTGCAGGATGCCGTTGGCGTCGATGTCGAAAATCACCTCGACCTGCGGCAGTCCACGCGGCGCCGGCGCGATGCCGGTCAGA
This sequence comes from Fontimonas sp., assembly GCA_041592255.1. Lineage (GTDB taxonomy): Bacteria > Pseudomonadota > Gammaproteobacteria > Nevskiales > Nevskiaceae > Solimonas. The sequence goes on along the minus strand of JBFHQK010000118.1, from coordinate 7,056 downwards.
TCGAACCGGCCCAGCGACTTGTTCGCCGAGGCAATCTCGCGCTCGCCCTGGTAGACCTGGATCGTCACCGCGGTCTGGTTGTCCTCGGCGGTGGTGAACGTCTCCGACTTCTTGGTCGGAATCGTCGTGTTCTTCTCGATCAGCTTGGTCATCTTGCCGCCCAGCGTCTCGATGCCCAGCGACAGCGGCGTGACGTCGAGCAGCAGCACGTCCTTGCGCTCACCGGACAGCACCGCGCCCTGCACCGCCGCGCCGACCGCGACCGCCTCGTCCGGGTTGACGTCCTTGCGCGCTTCCTTGCCAAAGAAGGCCTTCACCGCCTCCTGCACCTTGGGCATGCGCGTCTGACCGCCGACCAGGATCACTTCGTCGATCTCGGAGGCCTTGAGGCCGGCGTCCTTGAGCGCGATGGCGCAGGGCTTCATCGACTTTTCGATCAGGTCTTCGACCAGCGACTCGAGCTTGGCCCGCGTCAGCTTCATGTTCAGGTGCTTGGGCCCCGACGCGTCGGCGGTGATGTACGGCAGGTTGATTTCGGTCTGGGTCGTCGACGACAGCTCGATCTTGGCCTTTTCCGCGGCTTCCTTGAGGCGCTGCAGCGCCAGCGGATCCTTGTGCAGGTCGATGCCCTGCTCCTTCTGGAATTCGGCCGCGATGTACTCGATCACGCGCAGGTCGAAGTCCTCGCCGCCGAGGAAGGTGTCACCGTTGGTGGCCAGCACCTCGAACTGCTTCTCGCCGTCGACATCGGCGATCTCGATGATCGAGATGTCGAACGTGCCGCCGCCGAGGTCATAGACCGCGATCTTCTGGTCCTTCTTGCCGCCCTTGTCGAGGCCGAACGCCAGCGCCGCCGCGGTCGGCTCGTTGATGATGCGCTTGACCTCGAGGCCGGCGATGCGGCCGGCATCCTTGGTGGCCTGGCGCTGCGAGTCGTTGAAATAGGCCGGCACCGTGATCACCGCCTCGGTCACCGGATGGCCGAGGTAGTCCTCGGCGGTCTTCTTCATCTTCATCAGGATCTGTGCCGAGACCTGCTGCGGTGCCAGCTTCTGGCCCTTGGCCTCGACCCAGGCGTCGCCGTTGTCCGCCTTGACGATCTTGAACGGCGAATGCTTGACCGCCTTCTGCACCTCGGCGTCCTCGAAGCGGCGGCCGATCAGGCGCTTGACCGCGTACAGGGTATTGTGCGGGTTGGTCACCGCCTGGCGCTTGGCCGCGCGGCCGACGATCGGCTGCGGCTCGTCGGTATAGGCGACGATGGACGGCGTAGTGCGCTCACCCTCTGCGTTCTCGATGACCCGGACGTTGCTGCCGTCCATGATGGCGACGCAGCTGTTGGTCGTACCTAGGTCGATGCCGATGATCTTGGACATGAAATGCTCCGGAACTTTTATGACTGAATCTTCTGGTTAACTGGCGTCGGGCGCAGGCGTTTTCAAGGGACGGCGGCGCAGGCTCAGGCGGCGGGCGCCTTGGCAACGACCACCATCGCCGGCCGCAGCAGCCTTTCGTGCAGTACGTAACCCCGCTGCATCACGCTCAGGACATGATTGGGCGCAACATCGGCCGACTCGACCATCGTCATGGCCTGGTGGAACTCGGGATTGAACGGCTGGCCGGCGGGGTCGATCTGGCGCACGCCGTGCTTTTCGAGCACGCTCATCAGCTGGCGGTAGGTCAGCTGCATGCCTTCGGCCAGCGCCTTGGAGGGTCCGTCGGCATCGCCCGCGGCCTTGAGGCCCAGCTCCAGGCTGTCGCATACGCCCAGCAGTTCGCCGAGCAGCTTCTCGGCGCCGTACTTGAGGCTGGCCTGCGCATCGCGCTCGAGCCGGCGGCGCGTGTTATCGAGATCCGCCAGTGCGCGCAGCTGCGCATCTTTGGCGCTCTGCGCCGCCGCTTCGGCCTGCGCCAGTCTCGCCTGCAGGACTTCGACCTCGCTGCCGGCGGCGGTGCCCTGCGCTTCCGGCGCGCTGTCGGCCGCCGGTGTTGAATTCTGCTCCGGATGTTCGCTCATGGTCCGTCGTCTGATTCGGTGGAATGCAACCGGCTGCGCTAAGCGCCGGCGCGCGAAAGGGGCGCAATGATAAGCGCCCCGGAAGACACGCGCAGGCCGCGCGCCGCTTCCGCCCCCAACGTGGGGATCAGCCGCTGCTTTTCAAGCCGGCCGAAAGTGCGCGCGCGGTTTCCTGCACCAGCGGGATGATGCGCGAGTACGACATGCGCGTCGGCCCGATCACGCCCAGCACCCCGGCCACCTGCCCGCCGACGTAATACGGCGCGGTCACGACACTGCACTCGTCCAGCACCCGGTAGCCGGATTCGTCGCCGATGAAGATCTGCAGCCCGTCGGCCTGCAGGCACTGGTCGAACAGGCTCAACAGGTCGCGCTTGCGATCCAGCGCGTCAAACAGGCCGCGCAGGCGGTTGATGTCGGCCAGCTCCTGAAATCCCATCAGGTTCGGGCCGCCGGCCACGACATAATCCGACTGCTCGCCGTCGCGCAGCGCGCGTTCGGCAATCTTCGCCGCCTCGCGCAACACGAGGTTGATGCGGGCCTGCGTCTCGCCGGCATCCTGGACCAGCGCGTTGCGCAGGTTGACCAGATCCCGGCCGGCGAAATGCTCGTTGAGCACGCTGGCATAGCGCTCGAGTTCGTCGGCCCCGTAGGCGCGCTCGGTATGCAGCACGCGGTTCTGCACCTCGCGCTGGTTGACCACCAGGATCGCCAGCACGCGGTGGTCTGACAGCGGCAGGAACTCGATGCGCCGCAGGATCGCGAGATTGCGCCGCGGCACGGTGACTACACCGGCCATCTGCGTCAGCCGCGACAGCACCCCCGAAGCCGCCTGCACCAGATCCACGGCGCTGCGGTCGCCCGGCACCAGATCCTCGACGATCTGCTCGCGCTCCTCATCACTCAACGCCTCGGGCGCCAGCAGGCTGTCAACGAAATAGCGGTAGCCACGCGTCGTCGGCACCCGCCCCGCGGAGGTGTGCGGCGAGGCGACGAAGCCCAGTTCATCCAGATCCGCCATCACGTTGCGGATGGTTGCCGACGACAGCCCCAGGCCGGCCATGCGCGACAGCGTGCGCGAGGCCACCGGCAGCCCGTCGCTGATATAGCGCTCGACAAGGAGCCTGAGCAGTTCGGCGGCGCGCGGATCAAGAGCGTGGGACATGGTTCAAAAATGAAGGACTTGAACGCGCTTTTCAATAGGCGCCGTCGTCTCGCGCGCGGCCGTTCATGCTACCTTTCGCCGGCTTTCCGGCGGCGCCCCAACACCAACCCGCGCACATGTCAGAGTTCCATACCATAGGACTGATCGGCCGACGCGGCGATATACGCGTGGCGCCGACCCTGCTGCAGCTGTGCCATACGCTGCTCGAGCTCGGCCGCAGCGTGCTGGTCGAAGACGACGCCAAGGGCGTTGACGATTGTCCCGCCGGCGTGCGCCGCGCCAGCCGCGCCGAGATGGCCCAGCACTGCGATCTCGTCGTCGTCGTCGGCGGCGATGGCACCCTGCTGTCGGCCGCGCGCGCGCTGACCCCGGGCGGTGTGCCGATCCTGGGCGTCAACCAGGGGCGCCTGGGCTTTATGGTCGACGTCGCGCCGGTCGAGATGCGCGAGACGCTGGTGGCGGTGTTTGCGGGCGACTACGTGCGCGAGGAGCGTCTGTTGCTGCAGGCGCGCATCCATCGTGGCGACACGGTCATTGGTCCGTTCCTCGCCATCAACGATGTCGTCATCCGCAACCAGGCCGCGATCCGCATGCTCGAGTTCGAGACCTGGCTCGACGGCGAGTTCATCTCCCAGCATCGCGCCGACGGCTTCATCGTCTCCTCCCCGACCGGCTCGACGGCCTATGCACTGTCCGGGGGCGGTCCGGTGCTGCACCCGAGCCTCGAAGCGATGGCGCTGGTGCCAATTTGCCCGCACACGCTGTCGGACCGGCCGATTGTGGTCGGCGCACGCCAGACCGTGCGCCTGGTGTTACGCGGCGCCCAATCCAGCGTCGCGATGTGCACCTGCGACGGCCAGAGCAGCGAAACGCTGCGGCTGGGCGAAACTCTCGAAGTGTCGCGGGCGGACTCCAGAATGAGTCTGATTCACCCCAAGACCTATAGCTATTTCAATATCCTGCGCAACAAACTTCATTGGGGACGCGGGCCCCAGCTGAATCCCGATCTGGGCTGATCACAGACTTTAGAAACGGCGCGAAGAAACGTTTTCAACATGCTGAAAGCACTGACGATCAACAACCTTGCCGTCATCGACACGCTGGATCTCGAGTGGGGTCCGGGCTTCAGCGTGCTGACCGGCGAGACCGGCGCCGGCAAGTCAATCCTGATTGACGCCATCGGCCTCGCCATCGGCACCCGCGCGGACAGCGGCTTGGTGCGCGCAAGCGCCGAGCGCGCCGAAGTCAGTGCCGAGTTCGAGCTTGCGCCGGACTCGCCGGCGGCCGCCTGGCTGCGCGAACAGGCGCTCGACGACGCCGACGCGGCCGGCATGGTGGTGATCCGCCGCGTGGTCCAGTCCGCCGGCCGCGGGCGTGCGTTCGTCAACGGTGCCCCGGTCACCACCAACCAGTTGCGCGACCTGGGCGAGCGTCTGATCGAAATCTTCGGCCAGTCCGAAAGCCAGACCCTGCTGCGCGCCGATGTCCAGCGCGGCCTGCTCGATGGTTATGGCGCACATGGCGCCGAGCTGGCGGCGGTGGCCGAGGCCGCGAACGCTGTCCAGGACGCCGCGCACAGCATCGAGGCGCTGCGCAACGCCGGCCGCGACCCGGCGCAGATCGAGTTTCTGCGATTCCAGGTCCAGGAACTCGACGCACTCCAGCTCACCGACGGCGAACTGGAGCGGCTGGAGGCCGATCATCGGCGTCTTGCCGGTGCCGGCCGCCTGCTGCTGGAAGGCGGCAGCGCACAGGAGCGGCTCTACGGCGGCGAGGACAGCGTTTACGACCAACTGAGTGCGGTACGCGCGCTCATCACCGGCCTGTTGCCGCTTTATCCGGACTTCAGCGGCGCGCTCGACACCGTCGCCGGTGCGCAGGCGCAGATCCAGGATGCCGCCGACACGCTGCGCCAGGGCCTGGACCGGCTCGACCTCGACCCGCAACGTCTGGCCGAAGTCGAGGACCGGCTGCAGGCAATCCACGACCTGGCGCGCAAGCACCGTTTGCGCGCCGAGGCCCTGCCCGCCCACCACGTCGCGCTGCGCGAGCAGCTCGACACGCTCGCGCATGCTTCCGAGCGCCTCGCCGCGCTGGAGCGCGAACACGCCGCGGCCGTCGCGCGCTACCGCGTCGCCGCCGCAGCCCTGAGCGCAGCGCGTGGCAAGGCGGCCAAACGGCTCGGGCAGGCGGTCAGCTCGATCGTGCGCACGCTGGGCATGCCCAACGCGCAGTTCAGTGTCGCGGTCGAAGCCGACGCCGCGGCGCCGGTGCGCGCCTGCGGCGCCGACGAAGTGCGCTTTGACTTCAGTGCCAATCCGGGCCAGCCGCTGCGGCCGCTGGCCAAGGTCGCGTCCGGCGGCGAGCTGTCACGCGTGTCGCTGGCGATCCAGGTGGCGGGACTTCAGCGCGGTGGCGCGCCGACGATGATCTTCGACGAGGTCGACGCCGGCATCAGCGGCGCGGTTGCCGAGATCGTCGGCCAGCGGCTGCGCATGCTCGGCACCGAGCGGCAGGTGCTGTGCGTGACCCACCTCGCGCAGGTGGCGGCACAGGGACATTGCCATTACGGCATCCGCAAGACCGTGCGCGGCGGACAGACCTACACCCAGGTGCAGCGCCTGGCCGATGCGCAGCGCGTCGAGGAACTAGCACGCATGCAAGGCGGCGTCGAGGTGTCGGCCGCCGCACTCGAGCACGCACGCGACCTGCTGCAGCGCGCCAGCACGACCTGATCGCCGTGCCGGCGGCGCGTGCGCCGGACTCAGGATGCGCGCTTGGGCCGCACGTAGAGCACGAGGCTGTGCTCCTCCACGGTATAGCCGTGCTTGTCGGCGATCTGGCGCTGCAGCTTCTCGATCTCCTCGCTGACAAACTCGATCACCTTGCCGGTATCGAGGCAGACCATGTGATCGTGATGAGGGCCGCGTTCCAGCTCGAACACCGCCGACCCCCCTTCGAAGTGATGGCGCCGCACCAGCCCCGCGGCCTCGAACTGCGTCAGCACGCGGTACACCGTCGCCAGCCCCACATCCTCGTTGAGTTCGATCAGCTTGCGGTAGATGTCTTCAGCAGACAGATGATGCTTGTCGCTGTTTTCCAGCAGTTCGAGAATCTTGAGCCGCGGCAGTGTGACCTTGAGGCCGGCACTGCGAAGATCGGAGGTTTCCACGTTGGCGCCCGGAGGGATTGTTTCGGCTATTATCCTCGCTCCGTTCGACCGGGCAACCTGATGCGTCTCTTTCTCGTCCTCACCGTTGCGGGCCTGCTGTCCGCGTGCCAGATCGTTTACAAGCTTCCGACCCGCCAGGGCAACGTGATCGAGCAGAAGCAGCTGGATCAGCTGCAGGTCGGCATGACCCGTGACCAGGTCAAGTACCTGATGGGCACGCCGGTGTCAGCCAGTCCGTTCCGTGAAGATCGCTGGGACTATGTCGGTTACTACCGCTCACCGCGCGGAAAAGTCTCCAAGCGCGTGGTCACGCTGTACTTCGAGGCTGATCAGCTCGCGCGCATGGACGGGATCCAGGACATGGGCGGCACCGCCGGCATCGAGAATCCGGACCTCAAGACCGTGATCCGCGAAGGCAAGCAGGCAGCGGCCGAAGAAGAGCGCGAAGCCAGCGAGCAAGGTCGCGAGTCCGGCGTCGTCATCACCCCGGACAAGTAAGCGCGGCACTCAGCTGCGCTTTTTCGCCTCGGCGGCGCGCTGGCGCCGGACTTCCTTGGGGTCCGCCACCAGCGCGCGATAGATCTCGATACGGTCGCCGGCCTGCACTGTATCACCCAGTGCCACGACATGGCTCCAGCGGCCGACGCGGTTGCGTTCGAGATCGATGTCCGGAAACCGCTTCAGCATGCCCGAGCGCTCGAT
>JBFHQK010000117.1:0-8365 GCA_041592255.1 Fontimonas sp. | reverse complement strand
TGCACCGTCTCCCAGACTCCGGCCGCGCGCAGGGCCTCCTCGGCGCGCTGGCCGTAGGGCGCGTGTTGCGGGTTGGCGATCGCGATGCGGCCGTGCACGTCCGCCGCCAGTTCGGGCAGGGTCATCCGGCGGACATCGCGTTGCGCGCTCCACAGCACGAGACGACCGATGGCGTAGGGCATCACCGCGGAGGCGGCCAGGCCCTCCGCCGCCAGCGCACGCGGGTAGGCGATGTCGGCCGAGAAGTACAGATCAAACGGCGCGCCGTGGCGGATCTGGGTCTGGAAGTTGCCCGACGAGCCGTACACCACGTCGACGCGCGCGCCGGGGTGATCGGCGACAAATGCGGTGACGATCTCGTCCATGCAGAACTTGAGATCGGATGCCGCGGCGATGCGCAGCGCCGCGGCCGTCGCCGCCGGCGGCATCAGCGCCGCGACGGCCAGTGCTGCGGCAAGCCACCCGCGCCGCACGCGCCTCACGTATAGCCGCCCTCGTGCGGCCGCATCACGCGGCACACCTCGATCAGGTGCACCAGACCCGGCAGCAGCGCCGCGAGCGTTTCTTCGGCGCCCTTGCGCGAGCCGGGAAAGGTGCAGACCACGGTGCTGCCGGCGATGCCGGCGATCCCGCGCGACAGCATCGCGTAAGGCGTGCGCGCCTGGCCGAAGGCGCGTGCCGCCTCCATCAATCCGGGCAGTTCGGCCGTCAGCAGCGGCTGCACCGTCTCCACGGTCTTGTCGCGCGGGCCGACGCCGGTGCCGCCGACGGTGACGATCAGCTCGGGCTGCTGCGCCAGCCAGTCGCGCACGCGCCGTTCCAGCTGCGCGGGTTCGTCGGGCAGCACCTCGTAGCCGGCGATCGCGAAGCCGGCGTGCTGCAGGCCTTCGGCCACCGACTTGCCGGCGGTGTCGGGCTTGCGCCCGGCGGCGACGGTATCGGAGAGCACGATCACCGCGGCGCGCCCGGCCGTGAGCGCGCGCCCGAACTGCGACTTGCCGCCCTTTTTCTCCATCAGGCGGATGTCCTCGATCACCAGCGCGTCAGTGGCCACGTGCGGCTTCATCATGTCGTAGACGCACAGCGCCGCGGCGCTGACCGCGGTCAGCGCCTCCATCTCGACGCCGGTGGCGGCGATCGTGCGCACCCGGGCCTCGATCGCCAGCGCGTCGACCTCGAAGGCGAATTGCAGTTCGGCATCGAGCACCGGAATCGGATGGCAGTGCGGCAGCCAGTCCGGCGTCTTCTTCACCGCCATGATGCCGGCGATGCGCGCGGTCTCGACGACGTCGCCCTTGGCGACGCGCCGCTCGCGGATCATCGCCACGCCGTCGGCGTTCAGGCGGATGCGCCCGCGGGCGGTGGCGCTGCGCAGCGTCGTCGGCTTGAGGGTGATGTCGCGCATGTCAGTGAGCGTGGTCGTGGTCGTGATCGTGATCGTGTTCGTGGGCGTGACGAGGCGCGCTCGCGGCGCCGGCGTCGTCCGCCTCGGCGATGCAGCAGCCGGTGACGAAGGCGCTGCTGCCGTCGCTGTAGAACTCCTCCTTCCAGATCGGCACGCGATGCTTGACTGCATCGACCACCGCGCGCAGCGCGGCGAAGGCCTCGGCGCGATGCGGCGCGCGCACCACGGCGAGGATCGCCGACTCGCCGATGCCGAGGCGGCCGATGCGGTGGACCACGCGGCACACGGTGGCGCGATGGCGCGCGGCGACCTCGCGTTCGATCTCGCGGATCATCTTGTCGGCGAGCGGCGCATGCGCGGTGTAGACCAGATATTCCACCGGGCGCTGGTCGTGGTGATTGCGCACCGTGCCAGCGAAGATCGTCAGCGCGCCGCAGTCGTCGCGGCCATCGGCGATCAGCGCGTCCAGCGACAGCGGCGCGGACTGAATGCGGGGGAAGTCGGCGGGGCTCATCGGATCCAAGGCTCCTGGGTGACCGGGGGTGGCGCGCAATCCATGCTCACCCGCCCGCCACCGGGGGTAGCAGCGCGAGCTCGTCGCCAGTCTGGAGCGGCCGCGTGCGCCGCACCAGCTCGTCGCCGACCGCCACCGCGCATTGCCGCAGCAGCTGCGCGAACTCGTCGCCGCGCTCGCCCAGGCGCGCCAGCGCGTCGGCCACGGTTGCGGGTTCGTGCAGCGTGAGGGTGACAAATTCCGCGCCGGTGTAGCGCCGCGTCGGGCCATAGCACTGGACCTTGATTTCCATTCATCCTCCCATGACGTGCATCGTGACCGGGCGCTCCACGTACCCCGGGCGCTCGGCATAACCGGCCTCTTTGTGCCAGATGTGCTGCCGGATCCGCTGTACCAGGCTGGCGTCGTCGGCGCCGTCGCGCAGCGGCGTCTTCAGGTCAGCGCCGGTGGGCGAGAACAGGCAGGCGTAGAGCGATCCGGTGGCGGAGAGGCGCACGCGGTCGCAGCGTTTGCAGAACGGCTTGGAGATGGTCGAAATCATTCCCAGGCGATAGCCGCCGGCCGCGCTGCCGAGTCGGTAGTAGCGCGCCGGATCGTCGGTCTCCGGCTCGCCGTACAGCGCGTAGTACGGGTGCAGATGGGCGAGGATCTCGTCGGCGCGCACCACGCGCGCGTCGTTCCAGTAGCCGCGGCCGTCGAGCGGCATGAACTCGATGAAGCGCAGCGTCAGCTTTTCGGCCACCGCCCAGCGCACCAGCGGCAGCACTTCGGTCTCGTTGTGGTCGCGGATGACGACGCTGTTGATCTTCACCGGCAGGCCGGCCGCGCGTGCGGCATCGATGCCGGCCAGCACCGGTGCGACCTCGCCGCCGGTGAGACGGCGGAACGTCTCCGGTGTGAACGCATCGAGGCTGATGTTGAGATCGTCGAGGCCGGCGGCGCGCAGCCCGTCGGCGAGCGCCGGCAGGCGCACCCCGTTGCTGGTCAGCGCGATGCGCTCCAGCCCCAGCGGCCGCAGCGCGCCGAGTTCAGCAATGATCTCGACGACGTCGGCGCGCAGCAGCGGCTCGCCGCCGGTCAGGCGGATCTCCTGGATGCCCAGCTCGGTGACGAACAGTCGCGCCAGCCGCAGCAGTTCTTCGCGGCGCAGGATCTGCGCGCGCGGCAGCCACTGCGGATGCTCGGGCATGCAGTAGACGCAGCGCAGGTTGCAGCGATCGGTCAACGACAGCCGCAGCTTGCGCTTGGTGCGCCCGCGCTGGTCGCGTAGTTCGCCGTTCATGCGCCGCCCAGCGCCTCGGGCGTGTTGGCATTGAGCAGCCGGCAGTCGCGGAAATCCGCCGCCGCCGCGTGGCGGTCGCCGAGAAAGCGGTGCACGGTGCGGGCGCCGGCGGCCAGCGCCGCCTCCAGATCGGCTGCCAGGCTGCGCTGCAGCGCGCAGACCGTGTACTGCGGTCCGTTGGCGGCCTCGGCATAGGCCGCCGGCGCGCCGGCAGCGTGCGCAGCGCCGAGCAGGCGCGCGACCGTGTCGGGCGGCAGGCCGAGGGTGTCGCAGGACACGCAGATCAGCCACGGCGTCGGTGCCGCCCGCGCCGCCGCCAGCATCCCGGCCAGCGGCCCGGCCGACTCCGGCGGATCGTCGCTGACCACGGTGCAGCCGAAGCCGCGATAGCGGTCGAGGTTGCGGTTGGCGCTGACCAGCAGCTGCGCCACCTGCGGGCCGAGCAGCGCTAGCTGATGCTCGACCAGCGTGCGGCCGCGGTGCACGGCCAGACCCTTGTCGGCGCCGCCATAGCGCAGGCCGCGCCCGCCGGCGAGAACCACCCCGGTCACGGTGCTGCGGCAGACTCGATCGGTATCCATAGCGTTATGCACCAGTATATATAGCGCATTGCGGCGCGCACCGGCTGAAGTCAAATCATCAGTGCGCGCCAGCCCGAACCGGAGATCCGTATGCCCAAGCCGCAGTACACCGTGCGTTCGCAGTTCTGGCTGATGGCCGGTGACGACAGCCTCGCCGGACCGGGGCGGATCGAGCTGCTGCGGATGATCGACGAGACCGGCTCGATCCGGCAGGCGGCGCTGCGCATGGGCATGAGCTACCGCGCCGCCTGGGATGCGGTCGACGCGATGAACAAGCGCGCCGGCACGGCGCTGGTCGACCGGCTCACCGGCGGGCGCAGCGGCGGCGGCGCGCGCCTGAGCGAGCCGGGCCAGCGCCTGGTGCGCGCCTACGCCCGGCTCGAGCTCGACCACGCCAAGCATCTCGAGCGGATGGGCGCGAAGCTGCGCAAGCTGCTGGGCTGAACGCGCGCGGGCGCGCCTTACGCCGGCACCGGCGCGGTCGCGATCAGGCGCTTCAGCTCGGGAATGCAGGAGCCGCAGTTGGTGCCGCACTGCAGCTTGCGCCCGAGCGCCTCGGCGCTGTCGCAGCCGTCGCTGCGGATCGCGGTCAGGATCGTGTTGCGGCCGACGCCGAAGCACGCGCAGATCGTCGGCCCGGCGTCGGCGCCGCGGTCCGAGGGCTCGCCGACGAGCAGGCCGAGGCGGTCCAGATCCTCGAGCCGGTCCTTGGCGAACAGGCCGGACAGCCAGGCGCGCGACGGCAGGTCGGCGCGCGGCGACACGAACAGGCAGGCCTCGATGCGGTCGTCGACGACCCAGGCGGCACGGTACAGGCCGGCGCTGCGGTCCTCGAACTCGAGCCAGTCCGCATCGGCTTCGGCCACGCCCAGCGCAGTGCGCGCGAAGCGGCTCCAGTCGGCCACCGCCTCGCGCCCGCCCAGCTCGTAGCGCAGGACGCGGGCGCCGGTAATGCGCGTCCACCAGCTGACGTCCTGCATCGGCAGCGGCGAGCGGCTGAGCACGAAGCCGTGCCAGAGCACGGCGAAGGCTTCGACGCGCACCGGCGTGTGCTTGAACTCCGGTTCGCCGGAGACCGGGTCGACGACCGGGTTGACCAGGCTGCCGACGCGCGCGTCGGACGCGTACTGCGCGTTCCAGTGGATCGGCACGAAGACGTTGCGCCGCGGCATCTCGCCGCTGGTGCGCACGCGCGCGACCAGGCTGCCCCAGCGGCTGGTCACGCGCGCCAGCGCGCCTTCGCGCACGCCCGACAGCAGGGCGTCCTGCGGGTGCAGGTCGACGTAGGGCTCGGCGAGGTGCGCGGCCAGGCGCGACGACAGGCCGGTGCGCGTCATCGTGTGCCAGTGGTCGCGCACGCGGCCGGTGTTGAGCACCAGCGGAAACGCGTCGTCACGCGCGTGTGCCGGCAGCCTCGGCGTGGTCGGCACGAAGCGAGCGCGCCGGTCGGGGGTGTAGAACAGGCCGTCAGCGAAGACCGGCGGCGGGGTGTCGGCCGCCGGCGGCGCGAGCACCGGCCAGCGCACCGGCGCCAGCGCGTCGTACTCGTCGCGGCTCAGGCCGGTCAGGCCGGACAGGTTCAGGTAGCGCAGCGTCCGCGCGCTGTCGTTGCCGAACGCCGTCAGCCGCGCGTGCTCGTCAAAGATCTCGTGCGCGCCGGCGTAGGTGAACTGTTCGACGTACCCCCAGCGCTTGCCGACTTCGGCGAGCATCCACCAGTCGGCCCGGGCTTCGCCGGGCGCCGGCAGGAACGCGCGCTGGCGCGAGATGCAGCGTTCGGAGTTGGTGACGGTGCCGTCCTTCTCGCCCCAGGCCAGCGCCGGCAGCAGCACGTGCGCGAACGCGGTCGTGTCGGTCTTCTCGATCACGTCGGACACCACGACCAGTTCGCACTTGGCGAGCGCGCGCTTGACCGTGTCGGCGTCGGGCAGACTGACCACCGGATTGGTCGCCATGATCCACACCGCCTTGACGGTCCCCTGCTCGATCGCGTCGAACAGGTCGACGGCCTTGAGGCCGGGCTGCTCGGCGATCGTCGGACTGTTCCAGAACGTGCGCACCAAATCACGGTGCGATGCGTTTTCCAGCTCCATGTGCGCGGCGAGCATATTCGCCAGGCCGCCGACTTCGCGCCCGCCCATCGCGTTGGGCTGGCCGGTGATCGAAAACGGACCGGCGCCGGGCTTGCCGATGCGGCCGCTCAGCAGGTGGCAGTTGATGATGCTGTTGACCTTGTCGGTGCCGGCCGACGACTGGTTCACGCCCATCGAGAACGCGGTGATCGTTTTCTCGGTGCGCGCGAACAGGCGGTAGAACTCGGCGAGCGTGGATTCGTCGACGCCGCATTGCTTGGCGACCGCGCGCAGGCTGCCGGCGGTGTTGTCGGCAATCGCCAGCGCACGCGGCAGCCCGATGGTGTGCGCATCGACGAACGCGGTATCGACGACGCCGTGCTGGTGCAGGAACGACAGCAGGCCGTTGAACAGCCAGACGTCGGTGCCGGCGCGCACCGGCAGGTGCAGGTCGGCGAGGTCGGTGGTTGCCGTGCGTCGCGGATCGACGACGACGACCTTCATCGCCGGCCGCTGCTCCTTGGCGCGGGCGATGCGCTGGTAGAGGATCGGGTGGCACCACGCCGTGTTCGAGCCGACCAGCACGACCAGGTCGGCCTGCTCGAGGTCGTCGTAGGACACCGGCACAATGTCTTCGCCGAAGGCGCGCTTGTGGCCGGCGACCGCCGACGACATGCACAGGCGCGAGTTGGTGTCGATGTTGGCGGTGCCGACGAATCCCTTCACCAGCTTGTTGGCGACGTAGTAGTCCTCGGTCAGCAGCTGGCCGGAGACGTACCAGGCAACGGCATCGGGGCCGTGCTCGCGGGCGATGCGGCGGAACTCGCCGGCGACCAGGTCGAGCGCGGTGTCCCAGCCGGTGCGTTTCATCTCGTTGCCGCCGCCGCAGTCGCGGATCATCGGCTGCAGCAGGCGTCCGTCCGGCACCAGCGTCTCGGCCAGCGCCGAGCCCTTCACGCACAGGCGGCCGCTGTTGGTCGGATGCTGCGCATCGCCAGCGACGCTGGCGACACCGGACCGCAGGCGCACGTCGACGCCGCAGCCGGTGCCGCAGTAGGGACAGGTGGTCTTGACCCGGCGCTCGTTCACGGCGCTGCCTCGCAGAAGCTGCGGCCGAACACGAGCCGGCTGCGAAGCGTCGAGACGTCGGTGCGCTTCTGCATCAGTGCAAAGTACCAGGTGCCGTCGCCGACGTCGCCGTAGAGCACGGCGCCGACCAGGCAATTGTCCTTGAGCACGAGGCGCTTGTAGATGCCGCGGCGCGGATCGCGGAACACCAGGTCCTCGGTGTCGGCGCCGCCGATGAAATCGCCGGCCGAGAACAGGTCGATGCCGGTGACCTTGAGCCGCGTCGAGGTGGCGGCCTGCACGAAGCGGCGATGCCCGTGCCCGGCCAGGTGCGTCGCGCAGACGCGCGCCTGATCCCAGATCGGCGCGACCAGGCCGAAGGTGTTCTTGCGGTGCTGCACGCACTCGCCGACCGCGTAGATGCGAGGATCGGACAGCGTCTGCAGCGTGTCGTCGACGACCAGCGCGCGCTCGCAGTGCAGGCCGGCGCTCTTGGCCAGGTCGATGTTCGGGCGGATGCCGACCGCCATCACCACCAGGTCGGCGTCGATCTGGCTGCCGTCCTTGAAGCGCAGCCCGGTGACGCGCTCGCTGCCGAGGATCGCCGCCGTGTTCGCCTCGAGCAGGATGCGGATGCCGCGCTTCTCCAGCGTCTGCTTCAGCAGCGCTGCGGCCGGCTTGTCGAGCTGGCGCTCCATCAGGCTGTCCATCACGTGCACGACGGTGACGTCCATGCCCTGGCGCCGCAGGCCGTTGGCGGCCTCCAGCCCGAGCAGGCCGCCGCCGATGACGACGGCCTTGCGGTGGTTGCGCGCGGCCGCGAGCATCGTCTCGACGTCCTGGATGTCGCGGAAGGCGATCACGCCCGGCAGTTCGGCGCCGGGCACCGGGATCACGAACGGCTTCGAACCGGTCGCCAGCAGCAGACGGTCGTAGCCGACCTCGAGTCCGGACCGGGCGCGGACGACGCAGCGGCGCCGATCGATCGCGACCACCGGATCGCCAGCGTGCAGGGTGATGCCGTTGGCCGCATACCACTCGCGCGTGTTGAGCATGATGTCGTCGACGGTCTTTTCGCCGGCGAGCACGGGCGACAGCAGGATGCGGTTGTAGTTGCCGTGCGGTTCGGCGCCGAACACGGTGATGTCGTACCGGCCGGCATCGAGCCCGAGCAGCTCCTCGACCGTGCGCATGCCCCCCATGCCGTTGCCGACGACAACTAGGCGCTGCTTCAAACCCCTGGTGTCGGCATCGCCCCTGTCACGCGCCGACCGCTGGCATGGGGGTCCGGCCCGGCCGTCCCTGGCCGGGCGTTCGCCGGGACGGACGTCCACTGGACGTCCGTCGGAATCCGGCTCACCCCTGCCGTTGCCGACGACAACCAGGCGCTGACGTACGGGTCGGGTGACGGTCAGCGCGTGCTCGGGCACGGCCATCGTCATG
>JBFHQK010000116.1:0-8375 GCA_041592255.1 Fontimonas sp. | reverse complement strand
GGCGGGCGCTGTAGGGCAAAGATCCGCGCCTCGACGATGCCTCAAAGGCATCGTCGGCGGCCGCGAACGCCCGGCCAGGGAGGGCCGGGCCGGGACATCCAGCGAAGCGCGGCGCCGCGCCAGGGATGGCGGGCGCTGTAGGGCAAAGATTCGCGCTTCGACGCTGCCTCAATGGCAGCACCGGCGGCCGTTCCGCGCAGGGGGGGCGCTCATCAGCAGACGTTGGGCGCGGCCCACCACACCAGCGCGGTGACGACGACGATCGCGGCCAGATTCAGTGCAAATCCGGTGCGTGCCATCTGGCCGATGGTGACGTGGCCGCTGGCGAACACGATCGCGTTGGGCGGGGTCGCAACCGGCATCATGAAGGCGTAGTTCGCGCCGATGCCCACGGCCAGCAACATCAGCATCGGCGGCGCGCCCAGGCCGACGGCCACCGCCGCCAGCACCGGCGCGAACGCGGTGGCGACGGCGGTGTTGCTCGTGAGTTCGGTTGCGAACACGACCAGGGCGGTGACCGCCGACAGCAGGATCAGCGGATGGACATAGCCCAGGCCGGAGAATCCGCCGGCGATGAAGCGGTCGACGCCATGCGTCGAGAGGGCGCCGGCCAGGCTCAGGCCGCCGCCGAACAGCAGCAGGATGCCCCAGGGCAGGCGCACTGCGGTGTCCCAGTCCAGTACCGGCTGGCCCCGGCGTACCGGCACCAGGAACAGTGCCACCGCCGCGGCCATGGCGATGCCGGGGTCGCTGAGCCCCGGCATCTGGAGCCAGGCGCCCAGCTGCGGACGCAGAATCCACGCCAGTGCGGTCGCGACGAACACGGCGCTGACGATCTTCTCGCCGCGTGACATCGGCCCCAGGGCGGCCAGCGCGCGGGTGATTTCGTCGCGACTGCCGGCGGCAGCCGTCGGCGCGAATGGAAACGCGATGCGCGTCAGGTACCACCAGCACAGCGGCAGCATTACCAGGACCGCCGGAACGCCAAAGCGCATCCAGTCGAGCATGCTGATCTCGCAGCCGAGCTGTTGCTGCGCATAACTGGCCACGACCAGATTGGGCGGCGAGCCGATCAGTGTGCCGACGCCGCCGATCGAGGCGCTGTAGGCGATGGCCAGGGCCAGGCACGTGGCGAAGTTGCGCGCACTGCCGGCATCATCGGACTGCCGCAGCATCAGGCCGATCACGCTGCCGGCGACCGGCAGCAGGATGATCGTGGTCGCGGTGTTGGAGATCCACAGGCTCAGGAAGGCGGTTGCCAGCATGAAGCCGCCCACCAGGCGCCGCGGTGCCGTGCCCACCCGCAGGATCAGGTTGAGGGCCAGGCGCTTGTGCAGGTCCCAGCGTTCCATCGCCAGGCCGAGCATGAAGCCGCCCATGAACAGGAAAATGATGTCGGCGCCATAGGGGCGGGCGGCGTCGCCGATGGTCCCCACGCCGAGCAGCGGAAACAGCACCAGCGGCAGCAGCGCCGTCACCGCCAGCGGCAGCGCTTCGCTGAGCCACCACACCGCCATCAGCACGCCAACGGCGGCAGTCGAGCGTCCGGCCTGCGTGATCTCGGCCGCGTCGGCGGGCAGCGCCAGATAGGTGGCGATTGCGGCGACCGGGCCCAGCGCCCGGCCGAGCCGGGGCCAGAGGCTCTCCTGCGCTGTGCTGTCTGTGCCCATCGTGCCCCCATTCGTTTTTCAGCTGCCGGCTTGCGTCGCCCCGGCGGCGTGGCTACAATCCGCGACCTTTTTCGAGGTTGTCCGGCCGCGTGGCTGGCCAACTGAACTATAAACACCCATTAAATGGGCAGACTGGACAGGACCGATGAAGACCATCTTCGCCAAGTCCGAGACCGTCAAGCGCGACTGGTACGTGATTGACGCGACGGACAAGACCCTCGGCCGGCTGGCGACCGAGATCGCCAACCGCCTGCGTGGCAAGCATAAGCCCGAGTACACCCCCAACGTCGACACCGGCGATTACATCGTCGTCGTCAACGCGGAAAAGGTGAAGGCGACCGGCAACAAGCTCAAGGACAAGGTGTACTACCGTCACACCGAGTATCCGGGTGGTATCCGTTCGCAGACGCTCGAAGAGATGCTGGCCAAGCACCCCGAGCGCGCGATCGAGAAGGCGGTGAAGGGCATGCTGCCGAAGGGCCCGCTGGGCTACGCGCAGTTCCGCAAGCTGAAGGTGTACGCGGGCACGACGCACCCGCACACCGCACAGCAGCCCAAGGCTCTCACCCTCTAGTTCGGGAACCCGTTTCATGGCCAAGACCATCGATTACAAGTACGGCACCGGCCGCCGCAAGACCGCGACGGCGCGTGTGTTCCTCAAGCCCGGCAAGGGCGCGATTTCCATCAACGACAAGACGGTCGAGGACTACTTCGGCCGCGAGACCTCGCGCATGCTGGTGCGCCAGCCGCTCGAAGTCGCCGAGTCGGTGGACCGCTTCGACATCAAGGTGACGGTGGCCGGCGGCGGCCCCAACGGCCAGGCCGGTGCGATCCGTCACGGCATCACCCGCGCGCTGATCGACTACGACGAAAACCTGCGCAAGCCGCTGCGTGCCGCCGGTCTGGTGACGCGCGACGCCCGTGAGGTCGAGCGTAAGAAGGTCGGTCTGCACAAGGCCCGTCGCGGCACGCAGTACTCCAAGCGCTGATCGAGGGCTGATCTGCGGGGGACGGCAGGTTATACTTGCCGCCCCGCATGCGCTGGAATTGGGGGATCGTCTAACGGTAGGACCGCGGACTCTGACTCCGCTAGTCTAGGTTCGAATCCTAGTCCCCCAGCCAACACCGCTTCCACGGTGTTCCCAGGAAGACTGAAGGAAGCACAGAACCCCGCAGCAATGCGGGGTTTTTTGTTTGTGGCGATGCCCAGTCGCGCCGGTCCGCGCCGACGCCGGCGGTGTAGCAATCTATGTAGCAATATTCTGTGCCGGGGCGCGCGCCGCGCGCTGAAGGCCGACCCGCGCTGCGCGTCGGAGATCGGCCGGGGATCGTAACCGTCGCCCCGCGCGTTGCCCTCGCCGGGCCCCGAATCGTAGCCCAGGTTTGCGCCTGAACCGCCGCCTGAGCGCTGCGCCGCCGCAGCGCTGTGAGGACGCGCGCATTGGCGCGCCGCTCGTCATCGGGCCTTCGCCGTCCGTCTCAGTGGGACGGAATTGGGCCTGCGTCGCCGGTATCACATGTCTGCGGATCCTGGATCAGCCCCCCGTTGCTGGGGGAATGCGCCGGGCCGACCCGCAAGCCGAGAATGTCGACCTGTGGTGCCTGAATCGCTGAGGGATCGTTTTGCCCGACTTGTCCGCCACAGAAGAGCCCAGTCCGCGTGCGTTCCTGGAGGCGCTGCGTCACCGGGTGCTGCGCGTCACCGCCGGCATGCGCCCGGGGCGGCAGCGGCTGGAGCTGGCGATCGAGGCGTTCTGGTATGCCGCGCTCGAGCTGAAGTCGACCGGCGTGACCTTGCCGTGGACCGCATTTGGTGCGGCAGGGCATCCGCAGCGCGGCTTGTTGGATCCCGTGCGTCTGATGATCCGATCCGAGCTGATCAATTCCGGGCTGCCCCGTCCCGATGCGCTTGCCGAGCGTGCGATGTTGCGGGTGCTGGAGGTCGCACAGGCCGAAGTGCTCGCCGGGGGCGTCGATGTGGCCGCCCGTGAGAAATTCTTCACCCTCCTGCGCGCCGACATGCGCGGCGCGCCGCGGTCCGATCCCGACTCGGATGCACCGGTGAACGCCGCCGCATGAGGCGCCGCGGCGGGCCGCGCTCGCGCGGCTGACAGCGGCGGCTGGCAGGCCGGCACTTGTGCCGCGCCGTCTGCGCGTCGACAGTGGACGCCTGAGCGGGCGCGGTGCGCGCCCGACCGCATTTGGGGGCGGTAACCGATGAAGCCAACAGCCGATGTCGTCAGGGCGCGCGATCTGCTGCGCGGAATCGTCGCCACCCTGCCGGACACCGTGACGGTGAACCGCGGCCTGTTGAACCTGCTGCGGCTGTCGCCCGACAAGGAGCAGTCGATCGGTCGCCTGCTGGAGCGGCTGGCGGTGACGCAGCCCGGGCACATCGCGCTGCGCTGCGGCACGCGCAGCTGGACCTATGCCGAGTTCAACGCCTGGGCCAACCGCATCGCTGCAGTGCTGCGCGCGCGGGGCGTCGGGCACGGCGATGGGGTCGCGATCCTGATGGATAACCGTGCCGAGGTGCTGGCCTGCGTCGCGGCGACGGTCAAGCTGGGCGCGATTGCCGGCATGCTCAATCCGCAGCAGCGTGGCGAGGTCCTGGCGCACAGTCTGCGTCTGACTCGCGCACGCGTGCTGATTGCCGGGCAGGAGTGCGTGGACGCGCTCGACAGCGCCGGCTACCGGCCGGGTGGCGTGCACGCGCTGGACTGGCTCTGGGACGGCGACGGTGGGGTGGCGCCGGGCTGGAGTGACCTGCGCGCCCTCGCCGCCACTGCCGCGGATCGCAATCCGCCCGATACTGCGCGCGTCCGGCTGCGTGACCCGTGCTTCTATATTTTCACTTCGGGAACGACCGGACTGCCCAAGGCCTCGGTCATGACCCACTACCGCTGGCTGCGCGGCATGGCCGGCCTGGGGCAGATGACCCTGCGTCTGAGACGCGACGACGTGCTGTACTGCTGCCTGCCGCTCTGTCACAACAATGCGCTCACCGTCTCCTGGAGCGCGGTGTTGGGGACGGGCGCCACGCTGGCACTGGGGCGTCGGTTTTCGGCTTCGCGTTTTTGGGACGAGATCCGTCGCTTCGATGCCACCGCGTTCTGCTACATCGGCGAGCTGTGCCGCTATCTCCTGAACCAGCCGCCGACGGCGCGCGATCGCGATCATCGCGTGCGGGTGATGGTCGGCAACGGACTGCGGCCGGAGATCTGGGACGAATTCCAGCAGCGCTTCGGCATTGACCGCATTTGCGAGTTTTATGGTGCCAGCGAGGCCAACCTTGTGTTCGCCAACGGATTCGGGATCGCCCGCAGCGCGGGCTTCTGCCCGCTGCCGTTTGCGATCGTCCAATTCGATGTCGAGTCCGAACAGCCGGTACGGGATGCGCGCGGTTTTCTGCGCAAGGTCGGCCGCGGCGGTGTCGGCTTGCTGATCACCGAGGTGACCGACAAGGCGCCGTTCGATGGCTACACCGACGCTCAGGCCAGTGAAGCCAAGCTGTTGCGCAACGTCTTCAACAAGAACGATTGCTGGTTCAACACCGGCGATCTGGTGCGCGATCAGGGATTTCGCCACATCCAGTTTGTTGACCGCATCGGCGATACCTTCCGCTGGAAAGGCGAGAACGTGGCCACCACCGAGGTCGAGGCCGCTTTCGAGCACTGGCCCGATCTGAGTCAGGCGGTGGTCTACGGTGTGCGGGTGCCGCACGCCGATGGTCGCGCCGGCATGGCGGCACTCACGCTCGCGCGCGAGCTGGATCCGCCCCGGCTGGCGGCGCTCGCACGCCATCTGTGCGAAGTGCTGCCGCCGTACGCGGTGCCGGTTTTCCTGCGCGTGCGCAACGAGCACGAGACCACCAGCACGTTCAAGGTGCGCAAGGGCAACCTAAAGCAGCAGGGCTTCGACCCGGCCCAGGTGGACGATCCGCTCTACGTGTTGCGCGACCGCACCGCTGGCTACGAGCCGCTGACGCCGGAGCTGTTCGCGCAGATCGGCGAAGGGCGCCTGCGACTGTAGCGCGCCTGGCGTGTGCGCCACGATTGGCCGCATCGCAGCCCCGCCTGTTCTGGCGGCCAAAGGCGCGTCGGCTGCCGGCTGCCAAGCTCGGCGTATGGATCGAGCGAGCCGTTCATGAAAGTCAACATCAGCATTGCGCGCAGCGTCGAAGTGCCGGCACCGTTTGAACGCGTGCGGGCGCTGCTCGACGACTATGAGAGCGCGATCCGCCGCTTTCCGAAGCTGCGCAAGCTGACGCCTCTGGCGCAGGATGCCTATCTGTGGGAGATGGCACCGATCGGTTCGCGTGCGGCGCGCATCGCGCACGAGGTCAGCTACGCTGCGCGCTACACCGTCGACGCGGACGCCGGCGTGCTCGCCTGGACGTCGCTGCCGGGCTATGGCAACGCGCTGGTCGAGGGACGCATGAAGCTCGTCGCGCGCGGCACTGCAACGCGCTTGAGTTTCGACGTGCGCGGCGAGCTCAATGATGTCCCGGTGCCGCTGATGTACCGTCTGGTGGCACCGCCATTCATCCAGGGCAAGTTCACGCGCCTGGTCGATGTCTTTCTCGAACAAAGTCGCGACGCGCTGGCCTGAAACGACCCGACGCGCGCTGGAGGAACTGCATGGGATTCAGCGGCAAGACCATGGGATTCGGGCTGCGGGCGTTGAATCGCTTCGCGGGATTGGCACTGGTTGATCGACTGGGGCTGCGCAAGCCGGCCGAACGCGCGCTGTTCCAGGGCGCGAAACTGGGTTTTCGCAGCGCCGGCGCACTCGGGCGCAGCTTCCAGGCGACGCAGAAGTTGCTGGCGCCGGTGCGTCCGGCGCACCGTCCATCGAGCAGCCTGTTTGACCTCACGCCCACCGAAGAGCAGCAGATGCTGCGCGACGCGGTGTCCGAATTCGCCCGTGAGCAGATGCGGCCGCACGCGCTGGCGGCGGACAGCGCCGGCGCCGTGCCACCCGAGGTGCTGGCCGGTTTCGCCGACCTGGGGATTGCGCAAATGGGCGTGCCCGAGGCGCTGGGCGGCGTGGGCAACGAACGCTCGGCGATCAGCAACATGCTCATCGCCGAGGCGCTGGCGCACGGTGACATGAGTCTGGCTGTCGCCGCGCTGGCGCCGGTGGCAGTCTCGACCGCACTGGCGCTGTGGGGGGACGAGACGCAGCAGGCCACCTATCTGCCGGCGTTTGCCGGCGCGCAGCTGCCGGCCGCCGCGCTCGCGCTGCTCGAGCCGCAGCCGCTGTTCGATCCGCTGGCCCTGCAGACGCGGGCGCGGCGCAGCGGCGACGGCTATGTGCTCGACGGGGTCAAGGCGCTGGTGCCGCGGGCGCGCGACGCCGAGTTGTTTGTCGTCGCCGCGGCGCTGGAAGGCCAGGGGCCGGCGCTGTTTGTGGTCGAGTCGTCGGGCGCTGGATTGAGCATCGCGGCCGAACCGGCGATGGGCCTGCGCGCAGCGGCGACCGCGCGACTGCATCTGGATGGGGTGGCGCTGCCGCAGGCTGCGCTGCTCGGTGGCGGCGATGCGGCGGTGTATCGCGAGTGCGTTCAGCTCGCGCGGCTGGGGTGGTGCGCGCTGGCCATCGGTACCGCCCAGGCGGTGCTGGACTACGTCATTCCCTACGTCAACGAGCGCACCGCCTTTGGCGAGCCCATCAGCCATCGGCAGTCGGTCGCGTTCACGGTGGCCAACATCGGCATCGAGCTCGAAGGCATGCGGCTGGCGGCATGGCGTGCCGCCAGCCGCGCCGAACAGGGCCTCTCGTTTGCCCGCGAAGCCGCGGTCGCGCGGCGCCTGTGCGCCGACAAGGCGATGACGATCGGCTCGGACGCGGTGCAACTGCTCGGGGGCCACGGCTTCGTCAAGGAGCATCCGGTCGAGCGCTGGTACCGCGACTTGCGCGCCACCGGCGTCATGGAAGGCGTGCTGCTGATCTGAGGGCCCCATCGTGATCAATCTCGAAACGCCAAAGAAGTTCCGCATGCTCGTCGAGCAGGCGCACCAGGTCGCCGCGGAGATCTTCCGCCCCAATTCGCGGCGCTACGATCGCGCCGAGCATGCTTACCCCCGGGAACTCGACATGCTGGGCGCGCTGCTCGACGGCATGAATGCGGGTGGCGGTGGCGGAGAGGGCGCGGGCGCCACCGGCGTACGCCGCAGCGCCAGCGCGTCTGCGAGCGAGGGCAACCGCAACAGCAGCAATCTGTCGACGGTGCTGGGCACGATGGAGCTGTGCTGGGGCGATGTCGGCTTCCTGCTGACCATGCCGCGCCAGGGGCTGGGCAATTCCGCGATCGCCAGCGTCGCCACCGACGAGCAGCTCGAACGCTTCAAGGGCAAGTGGGCGGCGATGGCGATCACCGAGCCGCATTGCGGTTCGGATTCGGCGGCGATCCGCACCACTGCGCGCCTCGACGGCGATCACTACGTGCTCAACGGCGACAAGATCTTCGTCACCGCCGGTGACCGCGCCGACGTCGTCGTCGTCTGGGCCACGCTCGACCGCAGCGCCGGCCGTGCGGCGATCAAGTCCTTCGTCGTCGAGAAAGGCACGCCGGGCTTCGAGCTCGTGCGGTTGGAACACAAGCTCGGCATCCGCGCGTCCGACACCGCGCAGTTCGCGCTGCGCGACTGCCGCGTCCCGCGCCAGAATCTGCTGGGCGATGCTGAGATCCGCAGCGACAAG
>JBFHQK010000115.1:0-8412 GCA_041592255.1 Fontimonas sp. | reverse complement strand
GCTTCGTCGAAGATGCCCTGCGGCTCGGCTTCGATGACGAGCGGGTCGCGCACGGCACCGGTTTCGGTGACGGTGAACTGCAGCAGCACCCAGCCTTCGATCCCGCGGCTCTGCGCGCGGCTCGGGTAGATCGGCGCGACCTTGACGATCGGCAGGTACTCGCCGTCCGCGGCCGACAGCCGGAAACCGGCCCCGGTGACATCCTTGCCGACGCTCATCGGGCCGATCGATACCGCGCCGGCCTGCGGCGCCTGCGCCTGGACTTCGGGCAGCGGCACATCGGGCGGTGGCGCCTCGGGCTTGTCCGGCTTGGCCGGCTTGGGCCGCTCGATCTCCAGGTTCTGATCCCGCTTGAGGCGGACGAAGTCGATGATCTTGCCCTTGGGCGCATCGGTCAGCGCCTCGCGCCCGGCGGCAACCAGTTCGGCCATCAGCCAGTACAGGCAGAAGGTGACGACCACGGCCACGAGGCCGCCCAGCGCCAGGCGCAGCAGATTGCCGAGCGGTGTGCCCCCAGGATGGCTGAGCGCGGTGTCGGTCATGGCCTCAGAGCCCCTCGGCGGCAATCGCCACATCGGTGATGCCGGCATCGCGCGCCGCATCCATCACCTGCATCAGCTGCTCGGAGCGGGACTCGCGGTCGGCCTGGATGATGATCGACCCCTGCGGGTTCTCGGCCTTGAGCTTTTCGATCACCGGCCGCAGCTGCGCCGGCGCGATGCGCTTGCGGTCGATCCAGATCTCGCCGTTGGGCGACAGGGCGATGAAGATGTTGGCCTTGTCCTGCTTGTCGGCGGTCTCGGCCTTGGGCCGGGTGATGTCGATCCCGGCCTCCTTGACGAAGGACGCGGTGACGATGAAGAAGATCAGCATGATGAAGACGACATCGAGCATCGGCGTCAGGTCGATGGCGCTGTCATCCTCCTGCGTCTGACCGGCGCTGAATGGATCCATGGCCTTCTACTCCAGTGGCGCGATCGAGACGTCGGCGGCGCCCGCCAGACGCGCGGCGTCGAGCACGCCGACGAGGATGTGGTTGCGCGCGCCCTTGTCCGCCTGTACCACGACGGTGGCTTCCGGCTGTTCGGCGCGCAGGCGTTCGATGTTGGCGCGCACCGAACGGATGTCGACGCGGCGCGGCCCGATGAAGATCTGACCGTCGCCGGCGATCTTGATGACAATGCTCTTGGATTCCTCGGTCGGCGGCGCCTGCTGCACCGGCGGCTTGTGCAGCTCGAAGCCGGATTCCTTGAGAAACGACGCCGTGACGATGAAGAAGATCAGCATGATGAAGACGACATCGAGCATCGGGGTCAGGTCGATGCCGCCGTCGTCCTCCTCGTGCTGCAGCTGCTGAAGAATTTTCATCTCAGTGCTCCAGCGTCAGGCGGTCGCCGAGCAGCTCGACGCGGCGCTTGACCTCGCCCTCCAGCCAGTGGATGACGAAGATGCCCGACAGCGCGCCGACCATGCCGGCCATCGTCGGGATGGTCGCCTTGGACACGCCCGAGGCCATCAGGCGCGGATTGCCCATGCCGGCAAAGGCCATGACGTCGAACACCGCGATCATGCCGGTGACGGTGCCCATCAGTCCGAACAGCGGGCACACCGCGACCAGGGTCTTGATCGTCGGCAGGTACAGGCGCGCGTTGAACTGGACGCCGGCGAGCAGCGCGCGGCGGATCTGGTGCGCCTGCCACGAGCGGCGCTCGGCGCGCTGCTCCCACAGGGCCAGCACCGCGCGCTCCTGCTGTGGCAGGACCCACTTGAGATAGACGAAGCGCTCCACCGACATCGCCCACATCATGAAAATGACCACGGCGATGGCCAGCAGCACCGGGCCGCCGGCATCAACGAAGCCGCCAATGCGTGCGCCGATATCAAACAGCGCCAGCAGGATCGTATCCATAGGCTCTTACGATTCCCGATGGCGCATCAGGCGGCCTTGGCGAACGGACCCCGCTCCATGTACTGCGCGATCAGCCCGGCGGTCTGCTCCTGCAGCAGGTGGATCACCGCCTTGGCGCGACCGCTGCACAGCGAATGCAGGAACACGGTCGGAATCGCCACACACAGGCCCTGCACCGTCGTCACCAGCGCCTGGCTGATGCCGCCGGCCATGGTCTTGGGATCGCCGGTGCCAAACAGGGTGATCGCCTGGAAGGTGTTGATCATGCCGGTGACGGTGCCCAGCAGGCCCAGCAGCGGCGCCGCGACGGCGACGATCTTGAGGAACGCCAGCGCGCGGTTGAGGCTGGGCATTTCCTTGAGGATCGCTTCGCCCAGCTTCATTTCCAGCGTCTCGGCATCGACCCCGCGATTCTGGTGGTAGGCCTGCAGCACGCGGCCGAGGGGATTGTTGTCATTGGGCGCGTCGATGTTGCGGCGCTGCGCCGTGACCTTGGCGTTGACGAGGTTGAGCACGACCAGGCGCTCGATCGCCACCAGCAGCGCGATCGCACCCAGCGCCATGATCACGTAGCCGACCAGGCCGCCCTGTTCGATACGGTCGCCCAGACCCGGCGATTCGACCAGCCGCGCGAGCAGCGATCCGCCGGTCGGGTCCAGGGCGAAGTGCGCGGCCGGCGCTTCGGTGGTGCCGAACTCGGCGACCAGATCCAGCGCATCACCCGAGGGCTGGCGCTTGAGCTCGGCCAGGCGCTGCGACTCGCCGCGCCAGACCAGATAGGCCGCCGGGTCCGGACTGATGACGTCGAACGCGCCGACCCGCACCACCTCGCGCTGGGCTTCGGTGCCGTCGGCCTGCAGCACCGGCGCACTGAAGCGCACGACCTTGCCGGTCTGCGTCATCTCGCGCTGCAGCTCGAACCACAGGCGCTCGATCTCGTCGATGGTCGAGATCTCGGAGGCCTTGCTCATCTTCTTCGCGAACGCTTCGAGGAACGCGCCGCGATCGGGGAACTGCGCCGACACCGGGCTGTTGAAGAACACGCCCTGCAGGTCGCCGGAGGTCTGCTGGAAGATGCCGAACAGTTCCTTGAGCGCACCGAGCTTTTCGTCGAGCTGCTGCTGGCGCGTGTCGATCTCGCGCTTGTTGGCGTCGAACGCCGCTTCGAGCTCGCTGCCGCGCTTCTCCAGCGCCGCGCGCCGCGCCTGGGCCTGCGCCAGCAGTTGCGCCTGCTGGTCACGTGCGGCGGCGAATTCAGCCTCGCGCTGCGCCAGCGCGCCTTGATCGGCCAGCGTCTTGGTGCGCACCATCTCGAGCAGCGCATCGAGCGTTTCGGCCGGCGGTGGCGCGGTCTGCGCAGCGGCGGTGCCACTGCCCACCACCAGCGCGAAGGACAGCAGCGACCAGGCCAGGGAGTTCATGGAAGTCTTCATCGGGGCTTACCGGCTGGCCGCGACTGCGGTCGGCAGCGGCAGCGTCAGGAGGTTCGGAGCGGTGAGCTTGCGCGCGACACGGATCGCCTCGCGCAGCGGGTTGCGATCGGCAGCCGGCAGCGCTTCCCAGGACTTGCTGCTGGCGTTCCAGCGCCCGGAGCGGGTGCCGTCCAGCGTCTGGTAATACAAGCCGATGCGGCCGACGCGCAGGAAATCGACTTCCAGCTTCTGGCGGTCGATACCGATCATGCCGGTGTAGGCCTCGATCGTGCGGCCGTACTCGAGTTCGACCTGGTAGGCCTCCAGCACTTGGCGGAATTTTTCCGCCACGGTGACATCCACCCGGTCGATCGCCTCGGTGACAAAGCCGATGCGGTCGGCGCGCTCCTCGGGCAGGAACGGCAGGTCCAGCGCGACAAACTGCTGGAGGCCGTCGACCATGCGCAGCATCAGCGGCAGGATCTGGCGGTCAACCGTGGTCGCCTGGGCGATGGAGTTGTCGAGAATCGCCACCTCCTCGCGCTGCAGCGCCAGCTGGCGCTCGAGCTGGCGGTTGTACGCCTCCAGACCCTCGATCTCGCGCAGCACCGTGCGGTACTCCTCGGCCAGCGTGCGCTTCTGCTCTCCGAAGGCGTCGACGCGCTGCTGGCTCGCCGTCTGCGTCGCCAGCCACTGCTCGCCGGCGTCAACGACATCGCCGACCTTGGCGGCTGTCGCCGGCTGTAGCGGCGTCAGCGCAACGACGCACGCCGCGGCCCAGGCGCCCAGCACCGCCGGACGGAACTTGATTCTGATTTCCCGCATCGCAATCCCCCAATCGCCGTGCGCTGAGCGCTAGCGGCCGCTTGCCGTCTGACTGTCCCGGCTTTCCTGCATGACCCGGCCCCAGTCGAGGTCCGAGTAACGCTCCCGCAGCCTAAGCTTTTGGAACTTCCCCGTCGAGGTCTTGGGAATCTCGTCGATGAATTCGTAGGCTTCCGGCAGCCACCACTTGGCGAATTTTTTCGCCAGATGCGCGGTGAGTTCGTCGCTGCTGGCGCGCGCGCCGGGCTTGAGCACGACGCAGGCCAGCGGCCGTTCCATCCATTTTTCGTGCGGCACCGCGATCACCGCGGCCTCGGCAACCGCCGGATGCGCCATGATTTCGTTCTCGAGTTCGACCGAGCTGATCCACTCGCCGCCGGACTTGATCAGATCCTTGGTGCGGTCGGTGATGTGGATGTAGCCGTCGGCGGTCATCGTGGCGACGTCGCCGGTGCGCAGCCAGCCGTCGTCGGTGAAGCTGCCGGCGGCGTCGGGGCGCAGATAGTAGGCGCCGGTGATCCACGGCCCGCGCACCTGCAGCTCGCCGGTGGACTCGCCGTCCCAGGGCTGGGCGCCGGCGTCGCCGATGATGCGCACGTCGACCAGCGGCACCGGCAGCCCGGCCTGCGCGCGGTGCCAGTGGCGCTGCGCGTCGCCGCGCGCGTCGATCTCGGGGCGCAGCTGGGCGATGCTGCAGATCGGCGAGGTCTCGGTCATGCCCCAGGCGGCGATGATCTGCAGATCGTGCTTCTCGAACGCACGCACCATCGACGGCGGCGTCGCCGAGCCGCCGACGATCATGCGCATGCCCGGGTGCAGCTTCCAGCGCCCGGGATGCGCCTCCAGGGCTTCGAGGATGCGCATCCAGATCGTCGGCACGCCGGCGGTGACCGTGGTGCCGGTCTGGGCGAACAGGTCGAGTAGGCTCTCGGCGTCCAGGTGCGGCCCGGGCAGCGCCTGCCGCGCGCCGACCATCGTCGCCGCGTAGGGCATGCCCCAGGCCATCGCGTGGAACATCGGCACCACCGGCACGCAGGCGTCGCGCACCGACAGATTGCCGGCGTCGGGCAGCGAGAAGCCGAGCGCGTGCAGCGTCGACGACTTCTGACCGTAGAGCACGCCTTTGGGCTTGCCGGTGGTGCCGGAGGTGTAGCACATGCCCGCGGCCCACTCCTCGCGGATCTCGGGCAGCGCGATGCGCTCCGGCGCCGCGGCGAGGAAGGCCTCGTAGTCCTCGTAAGCGTGCGACTCGCCGCCGTAGTTGAACACGATCACGCGCTCGAAGCGGACCTTGTCGCGGAACTGTTCGTAGAGCGGCAGCAGGATGTCGTCGACGATCAGGAAGCGGTCCTGTGCATGGTCGGCGATGTAGCCGATCTCGTCGGCATGCAGGCGCAGATTGAGCGTGTGCAGCACCGCGCCGGACGCCGGAATGCCGAAATAGCATTCCAGGTGCGCGTAGTGGTTCCACATCAGCGTGGCGACACGGTCGCCGGGCCGGATGCCGGCGGCCACCAGCGCGCGCGTCAGGCGCTTGGCACGCGCGTACATGTCGGCGTTGCGGTAGCGGTGCAGCGCGTGATCCGGCGTGCGCGAGACGATCTCGACGTCGCGGAACACCGTGCCGGCGCGCTCCAGCAGCAGGTCGAGCGTCACCGGCACATTCATCATGGTCGCATTGAGCATGACCCGTCCCTCCTAGAAATCCTGACGGAACTGCAGGTAATACAGGCGCGGCTGGTTCTGGCTGCCGACGATGATGTCCTCGAACACGTCGCCATAGCGCACATGCGTGACCGTGTTGCTCAGGTTCTCGCCGACCAGGCGCAGCGACCAGCCCCTGTCGGGGTGGCCGATGCCGATATCGGCCTTGTAGCGCCAGTACGCGTCCTGGCGCTTGCGCTCGTCGAGATCGACGTCGAGCAACTGGTCGGATTCATACTCGATCAGCGTGCCGCCGCTCAGATTAAGGCCCGAGCGGCCGAACAGCGCCAGCGGCCAGTTCACGCGCAGCGACAGCGCGCCGGAGTACTTGGGCGCGAACGGGAAGGTCTTGCCGGACTGGTCGCAGCGCGGATTGCCGTCGCCGTCCGAGTCCTTGTTGCTGGTGCCGGCCGGGCACTCACCGTCGGGAAACTCGATGAACTCGGTGTCGAGTACGCCCGCGCCCAGCGTCACCGTCAGCCAGTCGGTGGCCAGCCACAGCAGGTCGGCCTCGACGCCCTGCGCCAACGCTTCCGGTGCGTTGACCACGCGCGAGGTGCCCAGGCCGATGGTGCCCTGCGGGTTCTCGCGGATCAGCACCTGGAAGTCATGGGCCGTTTCGCGGAACAGCGACAGGTTGAAGTTGGCCGCACCGTCGAACAGCTTGGTCTTGAAGTCGAGACCCCAGTTGGTGGCGATTTCCTCGTCGAATTCCAGGTCGTCGTCCTCGAAGCCGGCATCGCGCACCGGGTCGGTGCCCTCGCGGAACGCAAAGGCGTTGAAGCCGCCGCCCTTGAAGCCCTTCTCCCAGTGCAGGAATACGGAGAGCGCGTCCGCCGGCGTCCAGTTCAGCGACACCTTGGGCTGGAAGTTCTGCTCGCGGCGCGCGCGCGTGGCGGTGAACTCCTCGGTGCCGATCGCCACCAGCGAAGCATTGGGCGGCGGCGTGGTGAACGTGTTGTTCCAGTACGCCGACTTCTTCTCGCGCGTGTAGCGACCGCCCAGCTCCAGCCCCCAGGTCGGCAGAAACTGCCAGGCCAGATGCGCGTAGAGCGAGGTGTCGTCCGAGCGCTGCTCGAAGAACTGGTCCATCTCGTCGTAGCTGTCGTCGGTATTGGTCGGATTGAACGGCACCGCACCGACGATGCCGCCGACACCGCCAACATCGGGATCGCCGCCGCTGCTGGCGTCGGCCGAGGCCGCGGCGACCAGGTCGTAGAACGGGCCGTTGTTGATGCCGAACGTGAAATGGCTGTCGAGGATCTCGCGCCGGCCCCAGGTGATGCCGGTCAGGAATTCGGTCTCACCGGGCAGGAAGCCCAGCCCGAGCAGGCCGTCGAGCGTGGGCGCGACCAGGCGCAGCTCGCCATAGGTCAGCGGCGAGCGGTCGCTGCCGGCGCCATTGATCGCCTCGGCCGGCTCGAAGTCGGTGTCCAGCGACAGCTCCTCCTCCATCAGCGCGTGCGCACCCAGCGCGACCACTGACCAGTCACCGACCGGCCGCTCGAGCTTGAAGCGGTAGCGCGTGATCGTCGATTCGCGGAAGTCGCGCAGATCCTGCGAGTGCACCCAGTTGCCGGGCGTGAAGTCCGCGTTGGGGTCGTACTTGCGGATCGTCTGCTGCCACACCGGACCGGACGACAGCGTCTCCAGTGCGGCGCCGCCGTCGTAGAGCGCGTAGTACTCGTAGGCCAGCTCCAGGTCGGTGCCGCGCAGATCGGGCATGCGCACGATCGCGCGCACGCCGCTGCGGTCGCGGTCCTTGAAGCTGCGCGGCGCACCGCGCACGACATCGGCGGTGGTGTTGCGGATGTAGCCGTCGCGCTCGTCGAGCAGGCCGGCGACGCGGACGTTCACACCGTCGACCAGCGGGCCGCCGAAGGCCGCCTCGATGCGCTGGCGGCTGAGCTCGCCGCGTTCGACCGAGATGCTGCCGCTGGGATCCTCCGTCGGGCCGTTGGAGATCAGATGGATCAGGCCGGCGGTGGTGTTCTTGCCGAAGCTGGTCCCCTGCGGGCCGCGCAGCACTTCCATGCGCTGGACGTCGAACAGCGCCGCGGTGAAGTACGGCACGTCGGTGTGCGGAATGCCGTCCAGCACCATGCCGACCGGCGGCTCGAAGGCCTTGTTGTTGTTGTTGAAGGTGAAGCCGCGCACACGCGGGGCAGCGAAGAAGCCGGCGGCGTCGACCGAGGCGTTGGGCACCAGTTGCAGCGCCTCGCGCACGTCAGTGACGCCCTGCTCGACCAGCATCTCGCCGGAAATCGCGGTCATCGAGATCGGCACGTCCTGGATCGCCTGCTCGCGCTTCTGCGCGGTGACGACGATCTCCTCGATCTGGCGGTGCGCGCGCGGCCGCGACGGTGCCGCCGGCTCCGGTGCGCCGGCGTCCAGCGGCTCGACCGCAATCGTGGCCACGACGGTGGCAGCGGTGGCAGCGCCGGAACCGTCGGCCGCCCTCGCGTCGGCCGGCGCGTCGGTGGCGGCCGAGGGTTCGGACGCGGCGGCGCTGCCCCCCTCATCCACCGGCGCGGGCTCGGACGCTGCCGGCGCCTCACGGGC